>JAYTRE010000046.1:0-1930 GCA_043746395.1 Pseudonocardiales bacterium | reverse complement strand
CTCGAGGTGAACGTGATGGCGCACGTGCGGGCCGCCCAGCAGCTCGTGCCCACCTGGCTGAAGGAAGGCGGCGGCCGGTTCGTGGTCACCGCGTCGGCGGCTGGCCTGCTCACGATGCTCGGCAACGCGCCGTACTCGGTCACCAAACACGGCGCCGTCGCCTTCGCCGAGTGGCTCTCGGCCACCTACGGCCACCGGGGGATCACCGTGCAGGTCATCTGCCCGCAGGGTGTGAACACCCGGATGCTCGACGCTGCCGGACCGCTGCGGGAGCTGCTGAGCCACGACATCGCACTCGAGCCCGCGCAGGTCGCCGAGACGGTGTGGCAGGCGCTCCAGGGCGACCGGTTCCTGATCCTTCCGCACCCGCAGGTGCAGGGCTACAGCGAGTACCGCGCGACCAACACCGACGGATGGCTGGCCGGCATGCGCAAGCTGCAACGCCGTCTCGACGAGGCGGGAGGCGTCTCGTGAGAGCCTGGCGTGTGGCCGCCCTCGGCGAGCCCCGCGACGTGATGAGCCTGGACGAGGTCCCTGACCCGCAGCCCGCCGCCGGCCAGCTGCTGGTCCGCGTGCTCGGCGCCGCGGCCAACTTTCCCGATGTGCTCATGTGCCGTGGTCTGTACCAGGTGAAGCCGCCGCTGCCGTTCACTCCTGGCATTGAGCTGTGCGGTGAGGTCGCCGAGCTCGGACCGGGGACCACTGGTTTTGCCGTGGGTGAGCGGGTCATCGGCTCGTCGGTGCTGCCCGCGGGTGGGTTCGCCGAGCTCGCCCTGATGGACACCGCTACGACGTTTCCGGCTCCGCGCGCGCTCGACGACGCGCAGGCGGCTGCGTTCTACATCGGTTACCAGAGCGGCTGGTTCGGCTTGCACCGCCGCGCGCATCTGCAGCCGGGGGAGACCCTGCTGGTTCACGCCGCTGCCGGCGGGGTCGGCAGCGCCGCGGTCCAGCTCGGCAAGGCCGCTGGCGCCCGCGTCATCGGCGTGGTCGGTGGGCCCGAAAAGGTCGAGGTGGCGCGGGCACTGGGCGCTGACGTCGTCGTGGACCGGCACAGCGAGGACTTCGTCGAGGTCGTCAAGGATGTCACCGACGGCCGTGGTGCCGACGTGGTGTACGACCCGGTCGGTGGAGACACCTACCAGCGTTCGACCAAGTGCATAGCCTTCGAGGGTCGGATCCTACTGGTCGGCTTCGCGGGCGGGCAGATCCAGTCGGCCGCGCTCAACCACGCGCTGGTCAAGAACTACTCGATCGTGGGCCTGCACTGGGGTCTCTACACGACCAAGGACCCTGCCTTGGTGCGCGTCTGCCACGACGAGCTGTCCAAGCTCGCCGCGGACGGGGTGGTCAAGCCCCTGGTCAGCGCACGTCTTTCCCTCGACGCGGTCGCGAACGGGTTGCAGCGCCTCGCGGACGGGACCACGGTTGGCCGGGTGGCTTATGTGTCGTGACACCGGTTCTCTTGACGCAGTGGCGCAGCGCGGGCAACCCGAGAGGTATGACGGGCAACTGGCTGCCCGCACAGCCTTCATCGACGCGGCCGTGTTCGACTACGGCGGCGTGCTCACTACACCGATGCGGGACTCGATCGCTGCCTGGCTCGAACAGGACGGCATCGACCCTGCCTCGTTCTCCAGGACGCTCAATGCGTGGCTGTCTCGATCCGCGCCGGACGGCACGCCTATCCACCGGCTGGAGACCGGTGAGCTAAGCCCCTCCGAGTTCGATGCCTTGCTTGCCGCGGAGCTTGTCGGCAAGGATGGCGGCAACGTGGCACCTGCTGATCTGCTGAAGGGCTTGTTCGCGCAGATGCGACTTGACCCGGCCATGTTCGACCTCGTCCAGGATCTCAAGGATGCGGGTGTCCAGGTGGCACTGCTCTCCAACAGCTGGGGCAACACCTACCCACACGAACGTATCGACGCAG
>JAYTRE010000045.1:0-5328 GCA_043746395.1 Pseudonocardiales bacterium | reverse complement strand
GGGTCCAGCGTCCAACCGCTGAACGTGAGGCCGCCGGGCTGCTGCTGCAGGCCGGTGAGCCTTCCGAACGGGTTGTAGTTGAGGGTCAGCCGGACGCAGCGGATCAGCGTGTTGACTCTCCCAGCCCCTGCGTTGATCCCGAACACGCACACGGAGTGGGTGCCGGCCGGGACGGGCGTGACCTGCGTGCCGAAGCCGTGATTGTTTCCCTTGCGATAGCGGGCGCCGACGTCGGGGCGCGAGCCGTTGGCCAGCAACCGCCTGATCGGCCTGCCGTCGATGTAGAGGTCGACGTGGATCGGCGCGGCCGTGTCGGGGTCGAGCGCCCAACCGGCCACGCTGAGACCGCCCGGAATCTGCTGGACCCGGTCGAGGTATCCGAAGGGCGCGTGCGGCGGGGTGGCGGCGTGCGCGACGCCCCACGCGGCTGACGTGGCGAGCACCGCGAGGACGACGCCCAAGACCGCCCGGACGCGTCGGCGGGCGGGTTGCGCGGTGCTGGGTCGGCTCATGATGCAACTTCCCGATGGCGGGGCAGCACTGGGCTGCCGCTCGTCTCGGACGCCTGATCTCGCGCCGTGCCGAACCGGCCGACAGGCCGGGGCAGCAGCGGAGCACAACCAACCCCGAACGCCCGCCCGCGAAGGCTCCGCGGGCGGGATGATCAAACCATTGAAGTTACCAATGTGACAAGTGGGACTCGTGGTTCGACACGCCGGGAGGGGGGCTCAGGCGGTGGGCAGCACGTGGTCGGCGAACCGGTCCCGGAGGGTCTTCTTGGAGAACTTGCCCACGCTCGTCTTGGGCACTTCGTCGATGAACACCACGTCGTCGGGCACCTGCCAGGACGCGAGCCGCTCGCGCAGGTAGGCCAGCAGGTCCTCGCGGGTCAGCGCCGCGCCGGGCTTCACTACGACGCATGCCAAGGGCCGCTCTGACCATCGGGGGTGCGGCACGGCGATGACGGCGGCCTCGGCGACCTTGGGGTGGCCCATGATTTCGTTCTCCAGGTCGACGCTGCTGATCCACTCGCCGCCTGACTTCACCAGGTCTTTGGTTCGGTCCACCAGGCGCACGTAGCCCAGCGGCGAGATCGACGCGACATCGCCGGTGCGCAGCCAGCCGTCAGGCGCGAACTGCTCGCCCGGCTCGTCGGTGCGGTAGTACTGCTTGGCGATCCACGGCCCGCGGCACTCGAGTTCACCGGATGCCTCGTCGTCCCACGGCAGCACCTCGCGGCTGTCGGCGTCGACGATGCGCATCTCGACACCGGGCGGGGCGATGCCGCCGGTCGCCCGGATGTCGGCCCGGCCCCCTTCGTCGAGATCGGTGAACTCCGAGCGGAGGAAGCACACCGAGCCGAGCGGGGACATTTCGGTCATCCCCCACGCCTGGGTGATCGGCAGGCCGATCTTGTCCCGCCACGCTTCGGAGAGCGCCTTCGGCACGGCCGAGCCGCCGCAGATGATGGTGCGCAGCGAGGACATGTCGTGCTCGTCGAGCAGCGCGACCATGCCCATCCAGATTGTCGGGACGCCGGCTGTCACGGTCACCCGCTCCGACTCGATGAGGGTGATCAGCCCAAGCGGTGACAGGTCGGGCCCGGGCAGCACCAGGGAGGCGCCGGCGAGGAAGGCGGCGTAGGGCAGGCCCCACGCGTTGGCGTGGAACATCGGCACGACCGGAAGCACGCGGTCGGCTTCGGTCAAGGCGAAGACGCCCGCGGTGAGCGTCGCGTACGAGTGCAACCAGGTGGAGCGGTGCGAGTAGAGCACGCCCTTGGGGTTGCCGGTGGTGCCCGTGGTGTAGCACAGGGCGGCGGCCTGCCGCTCGTCGGTGACGCGGCCGGTGAAATCGAGCGGCTCCGCCGCAGCGAGCAACTGCTCGTAGTGCCGGATCCGGGGGTCGTCGGGAATCTCGGCAGCCACCCCGTCGTCCATGACGATCACGTGTTTGACCGTCGAGAACGACGGCAGGAGCTTGCCCAGCAGCGGCAGCAACGAGCGGTCGACGAAGATCGCCTCGTCCTCGGCGTGGTTCACGGTGTAGCTCAGCTGCTCAGGAAAGTACCGGATGTTGAGGGTGTGCATGACCCGGCCCGTACCCGGGATGGCGAAGTAGAGCGCCAAGTGCCGCGCCGTGTTCCAGCCGAACGTCGCGACCCGACCGTCCGGGGAGATGCCGAGGTCGTCGAGGATCGCGGCCAGCCGGCGCGTCTCCGCGGCGACGTCGGCGAACGTCCGCCGCTCCAGCCCCACGCCGGTCCTGGTGACGACCGTCTTCGCCCCGAAGTACTGCTCACCGCGAGTGAAGATCCAGTTGGTGGTCAGCGGCATGTCCTGCATCAGTCCCAGCATGGCGGTGATGCTGCTCGACGCGGCGCCGAAGGGCAACACCTGGCACCGGCCACGCGCCGGCCCGTCGCCCCGCATCAGTACGCGCGGGTGACGACGAAGGTGCTCGTGCGAACCTCGGTTGCGGTGAAGAAACGGTCCGCGCCGGAGCGGAAAGCCAGCACCGAAGCGTCGTCGCTGGCGTCGACGTCACGCGCGCCGGGCAGGTAGGACTCGTCGAGGCCGTGGTTGCGCCCGAGGCTGCCGTGGTTGCGCGACACCGTTACGGTGGTGAGGTTGGGTGCGGCCGGGTTCGCGGCGCCGTCGAGGTGGGGAATCACGTCCCCCGAGTTCTCCAGTGCGAGCAGCTGCACGTCCTTCGGCAACCGGCGGGCACTCACCCCGATGGGTGACCCCGCGGTGACGACATGGGTGACCCGGAACTCGCCGCTGGCCCGGCAGTCGACCGCGGTGCGGACCGCCACCATGCCGCCCTGGCTGTGCCCGACGAGCAGCACCGCATCGCCCGGGCCCACGCCCGCCGCGCGCATCGCCAGCAATACGCCGCGCTCGTAACTGGTCTGGCGCCCTTCGAGAGCGCGCACGTTGGTGGCGATGCCGGTGATGTCACGGTTCACGGGCGCCGGCGACCACGACTTCGTGCCGGGGATGTCGACGATCGCGTACCCCCGCCCGTCCGCGCCGATCATCCGGCGCACGTCGATCTCGCCGGGCTGGCCGCGGTTGCGCCGGGCGAGACCGGCGATGACGTCGGCGAGGCTGCGCGGGGGCCCCGCTGCGTCGGCGCCCGGGCCGGAACCCTGCGCGCGCACAACGGCCCGACCGTCGCGATAGAGCAGCTCGGCGGTGTTCAGGTAGGGCAGCACCACCCCCATCAGCTCGTCGGCGAGCGCGGGATCCTTGGTGAGCAGGGCGTCGAACGCGGCACCGGCGTCGCGGGTACGGTCCAGGACGCTGATCGCATGCGCGAGCGCCCCGGGGGCGCGGACGAGGCCGCCGAAGGTCGTTGCGGCGGCTGTCTCCAGGCGATCCGCGGCCAGGTAGGCAGCCGCGGCCCCCCGCAGGGCCACGTCCTGGGCGCCGCACCGCATCGCGATAGCGCTCAACCCGTGCGGCCCGTCGAGCGCCGCGGCCAGGCTCGCCTGGAAAGACGCCAGGCCGGCCGGGTCGACGAGCCCCGAGAGGTACAGGCCCGGATCGACGAGGTAGCCATGCAGGCTCCACGACGTGCCCGCCACGTCGGTCGCGGCCTGTCCGTAGCGGCGGGCCAGATTCACCATATCGTCGTAGCTGGCCTCGATGCCCCGGGCGCCGCCGCTGACCGAGATCGGTTCGGGCGCGAACCCCCCGCCCGTCACCAGCCGGTCCAGCCGATGATCGCGTGCCCGACGTCGCCGAGGGCAGACTCGCCGATCTCGGCAAGATCGCCGAGGACGGCCTGCCCGCCGAGGACCAGGCTGTCCCATTCGCTGCGAAGCAGGTCGGCGACGCTGCCGACCCGGTCGGCGTGCCTGAGCATCGCGGCCGCGGCCGCGTCGAGTTCGCCGGCACCCCGGCGCAGGTCGCGGGTGATGCCCTGCACCTGAGCACGGAACCCGGCCGCCGCGGGCGAGTACCAGCGGGCCTGCTCGGCGGCGATCGCCAGGGCCGCGGCCCGGACCCGCAGGTGATCCGCGTGGCGGGCGATGCGGTGCGCGACTGCGCGCAGCTCGGCGGGATCGGCGAACACGGACAAGGCCACACTCGACACCATGGGCGTGCGCAGCTCAGCACCTCGACCGGCCCGGCGCAGGTGTGCGCAACACGGCTGGTCCTCCACAGCGCGCCCCGGCGCCTTGACGGGGGCGCCATGATTCAATGACGATGAATCACAGCGATGGGATTCGTGGTCGGGCCACAGACTGCCAGCGAGTTGAGGGAGCACGCAGCATGGAGTTCGCCCAGGCGGTGGGGCAGAGCGCCGCCAGCGCGGCCGAGGACCTCGACACCCATGGCCTGTGCCGGCGGGACCGCGAGATCCTCGCCTTTGAGCGCCAGTGGTGGAAGTACGCCGGGGCCAAGGAGCAGGCGATTCGTGAACTGTTCGACATGTCGGCGACTCGCTACTACCAGGTCCTCAACGCACTGATCGACACGCCATCGGCGCTGGCCGCCGATCCGATGCTCGTCAAGCGGCTGCGCCGCCTGCGAGCGAGCCGACAGCGGCAGCGCTCGGCTCGCCGATTGGGCATCGACGTCTGAACGCTCAGCACGGCAGGCTAGCCCGCCAACTTGCGCGCCGGCGACGGCGCGAACTCCTGGCCGGAATCGTGTTGGCGGCGCTGGGCGTGGTCGTGCTCGCGGTGTCCTTGGTCGCGCTGGGCCAGCCTCGTAGCCACTCGACTTCGCCGGGCCCGACGACGCAGCCCCGGCCGGTCTCGCCCGGGACGACGGCGGTACCCGGTTCGTCTCAACCTTCCTCGACTGCAGGGCAGGCGACCCGCGCGGCCACCTCGGTGTCGTCGTCGTCCGCTTCGACTGGGCGCGAGCTGCCGCTGGTAGTCCTGAACAACACGACCGTGCCCGGGCTGGCGGCGCAGGCCGCGGCGAGCTTCCGCACGGGCGGCTGGACGGTCACCAGCGAGGGGAACTACCAGAACAGCATCCCGTCGACCTGCGCCTACTTCGACCCGTCGGTGGCGGGCGCGCAGGCCGCAGCGCGGGCCCTACAGGCCCAGTTCCCGGGGATCAAGCGCGTACAGCCCAAGTTCCCGGGACTACCCGCGGGCCCCATCGTGGTCATCCTCACGCCCGGCTATTCCTGACCGGCCGCCGCGCGCCCTGTGCGAGGATGGGTGCCACAACCGAATAGCACCGCTCATCCAGAGGGGCAGAGGGACCGGCCCGACGAAGCCCCGGCAACCGCGTGCGATGCATCGACGTCTTGCAGACGCGAGGCCGCAGCCGCAGGTGCCAACTCCGGCTCAGACGTTCA
>JAYTRE010000044.1:0-3711 GCA_043746395.1 Pseudonocardiales bacterium | reverse complement strand
GTCGCGATCGGGGACATGCCCAACGACGTCCCGATGCTGCAGTGGGCCGGGCGGTCCTACGCGGTCGCGAACGCGCACGACGCGGCCAAGGCAGCCGCCGACGCGGTGGTGGCCAGCAACGACGACGACGCGGTGGCCGAGCTCATCGAGTCGCTGCTGCGTGACTGGACGGCGCTGTCCTAGAGGTACTGGCCGGTGCCGCGTTCGGTGCCCTCGCCTGGCATGCCGAAGCTCGTGCCGGGTGCGGCGATGAGCTGCCCGCCGGGGCCCACCACGACGTGCTGCTCGCCGGGCGCGCCCGGCAACGCCCGCCGGCGCATCTCCTCCAGCTGGGCGCGGGCGGCCATCTGCTGCGCGAACAGCGCGGTCTGGATGCCGTGGAACAGCCCCTCCAACCAGCCGACCAGCTGGGCCTGGGCAATGCGCAGCTCGGCCTCCGACGGCACCCCCGTGCCGAACGGGAGGGTCAGCCGGTCCAGCTCGGCGCGCAGGTCCGGCGACAGGCCCTCCTCGAGCTCGCGGATCGAGGATTCGTGGATCTCGCGCAACCGCAACCGGCCCGCCTCGTCCAGCGGAGCCGCGCGGACCTCCTCCAACAGTTGCTTGATCATGGTGCCGATCCGCATCACCTTGGCGGGCTGTTCCACCATGGCCGTAATCTCGTCTCTGTCATCGTTCGCGTCCGTGCCGGCGTCGGGACGTCCGACGAGTTCGGCCTCGGCCGGCTCGCCTTGGCTCGTCGCGTCGGGTTCGGGTGCGGCAGGCATGTTGTCGGTCACCAGACCAGTCTGGCGTAGAGCGGCGACGCGCGAGCAAGAAGGCCGACTGAGAGATGTCCGTGACGAGCTTCGACGTGGCGCGTGTGCGCGGCCTGTACCCCACCGTGGGTGCCGGTGTGGCGCACCTGGAGGGGCCCTTCAGCGCGCTGCAGCCGGAGTCGGTGATCCGCGCCATCATCTCCACGCTGCGCTCGGCACCGGCCCAGCCGGGCTCGGGTTCGGCGCGCTCGCGCTACTCGGCGACGGCCACCCTGCAGGCCCGCAACGCGGTGGCCGACCTGGTCGGGGGCAGCGCGGACTCGGTGGTCCTCGGCGACAGCCTGGCCACCTTGCAGCTGCACCTGGTGCGGGTCCTTGCTCAGGACTGGCAGCTGGGTGACGAGATCGTGGTGAGCCGTTTCGACGCCGACTCGGTGCTGCGGCCGCTGCTGGCCGCCGCCCGCACCGGCGGCGTCGTCGTGCGGTGGGCCGAGGTCGACCTAGAGACCGGGGAGCTGCCCGCCTGGCAGTACGAGCAGCTCATCGGGCGGCGGACGCGGGTGGTGACCGTCCCGCTGGCCAACCCGGCGACCGGCGCGGTGCCCGAGGTTCGCACTATCGCCGACCTCGCGCACCGCCACGGTGCGCTGCTGCTCGTGGACGCCGGTGCCGCGGTGCCGCAGCTGTCCCTCGATCTGGGGGCCCTGGGCGCCGACTTGCTCGCAATCTCCGCCGCGAGCTTCGGTGGCCCGACGGTGGCCGCGGTGGCCGCCCGGCCGGGACTGCTGCTGGAACTCGACGGCGACGTGCACCGTCCGGTGCCGCAGCGTTTCGAGTTCGGCCCGCTGCCCGTCGAGTTGCTGGGCGGTCTCACCGCGGCGGTCGACCACCTGGCCGGCCTGGACGAACACGCGACCGGCAGCCGCCGCGAGCGGCTGGTCGCCTCGGTGACCGCGGCTGGGGAGTACCAGCGCGGCCTCTACCAGCGCCTGGACGCGGGCCTGCGCGAGCTGGCCGGGCTGACGGTGTTGGGCTCCACCGCCGATCGGGTGCCGGTGGTCGCCTGCACCGTCGCGCGCCGCCATCCCGACGAGGTCGGTGACGCGCTGCGGCGTCACGGCGTGTCGGTGTGGACGGGCAGCGGCGGGCAGAGCGAGCTGATGACCGCCTTCGGCACCGACGAGCTGGGCGGCGCCGTCTACGCCGGGCTCATGCCGCACACCGCGCCGGGCGAAGTCGACCAGCTCCTGGAGGCACTGCGCACGCTGGTGCGTTGAGCTACGGGCCCGCAACACCGTCACCGCACCCGCAACACGACCTTGCCGATGTGCTCGCTGGATTCGACGAGGCGGTGGGCCTCGGCGGCGTCCTCGAGGGTCAGTACCCGGTCGACGACCGGCCGCACGGTGCCGGCCTCGACCAGGGGCCACACGGCGTGCTGGGTCTCGGCGACGATGGCGGCCTTCTCGGCGAGCGGCCGCGACCGGAGCGCGGCGGCGTGCACGGTGGCCCGTTTGGCGAGCAGCACCCCGAGGTCGAGCGCGCCCTGCCGGCCACCCTGGAGCCCCAGCACGATGAGCCGGCCGCCCACCGCGAGCGAGGCGAGGTTGCGGGGCAGGTAGGAGGCGCCCATGTTGTCGAGCACCACGTCGACACCAGCCCCTCCTGTCTCCTCCCGGACCCGCTGCTCGAAGTCCTCGTCGCGGTAGTTGATCGCGACGTCGGCGCCCAGGGACAGGCAGCTGGCCAGCTTGCGGGGGGTGCCGGCGGTGGCGTAGACGCTCGCGCCGCGCTGGTGGGCGAGCTGGATCGCCATCGTCCCGATCCCGCTGGTTCCGCCGTGCACGAGCAGGCGCTCGCCGGGCTCGAGGCGCCCGGCGCCGAAGACCATGGACCACACCGTGCACGCTGCCTCGGGCAGCGCGGCGGCGTCCACGAGGGACAGCCTTGCCGGGGCGGGCAGCAGCTGTCCGACCGGTACGGCGACTTGTTCGGCGTAGCCGCCGCCGGTGAGCAGCGCACAGACCCGGTCGCCGACGGCCCAGCCGGCGACGGAGCTGCCGAGGGCGGCGATTGTGCCGGAGCATTCCAGGCCGGGGTAGGGCGACGCGCCGGGCGGCGGCGGGTAGTTGCCTTCGCGCTGCAGCAGGTCCGCCCGGTTCACCGCGGTCGCGGTGACGTCGACAATCACCTCACCGGGCTCGGGCTGGGGAGCAGGTACGTCGCGGACCTGCAGGACCTCGGGACCGCCCGGCTCGGTGATGACGACTGCGCGCATCCTGCGACGGTAGCGTCCCGGCTCGCGCCCGCCTGACCCCCGCTGGCGGCGCTTCGGCGCGGGCGGGCACAGTGGCGGCATGCACCGGGTCGCTGTGGACGTCGGACCGCTGAGCGAGTCCGATGTGGTCGCTGTCGCGCGCCACGGCGCGGGCGTCGAGCTCACCGCCGCAGCCAGGGCCGCCCTCAGCGCCGCCCGTGACGTGGTGGACACCCTCGCCGGGGACGTCGCGCCGCACTACGGCATCTCGACGGGGTTCGGGGCACTGGCCACCCGTCACATCCCGGTCGCGCAGCGGGCCCTGCTGCAGCGGTCGCTGGTCCGCTCGCACGCGGCCGGGTCCGGCGCCGAGGTGGAGCGCGAGGTAGTGCGCGCCATGATGCTGCTGCGCCTGTCCACCCTGGCCACCGGGCACACCGGGGTCTGCCCGACCACGGCGGTCGCGCTGGCCGCGCTGCTCGATCACGGGATCACGCCGGTGGTGCGCGAGTACGGCTCGCTCGGCTGTTCCGGCGACCTGGCTCCGCTGGCCCACGTCGCGCTCGCCCTGATCGGCGAGGGGACGGTCCGCGATGCTGACGGCGTGCTGCGACCCGCCGCCGAGGCGCTGGCCGCGCGGGGTATCGAGCCGGTGACGCTCGCCGAGAAGGAGGGGCTCGCGCTGATCAACGGCAC
>JAYTRE010000043.1:0-2603 GCA_043746395.1 Pseudonocardiales bacterium | reverse complement strand
TAGAGCAGCGGATCGCCGAGCAGGTCGAAGTGGTGCTTGCGCGCCAGGTGAAAGGACCGGTGCGCCTCGAAGGGCAGGCGTCGCAATGGACCGTTGCCGGTGGCGCTGGCGTGCTGGACCAGCAGGTCGTGGGCCAGCCATCCCGTCGGCCGGCGGGAGAACGTCGCCGACGCCGCGCAGTAGTTGATGCCGGCAAGGAAGCTGCCCGGCATGCAACGGTCATCGACGACGTCATCAGGATCGAAACCGGCCCAGTCGTCCTCGACGACGGCGCCGTACCGCAGATCCTTGATTCCGACGCTGCGCCGGTTGAGCCATTTCGCGAAGGGCCGCGTCTCCGGCGCCCGGGCGAGCAGCCGGGTGCCCTTGCTCACCGCCCGTTCCAGCGGCGCGCCGAGATGGGGGGTCCCCAATCCGATGAGCTGCCGAACCAGTCCGACCCAGTCCTGGGACGACTGCGCGGCCTGATGCGCCGCGCTGCGCACGACCAGCCCCCCCATCGAATGCCCTACCAGGGCGATCTCGGTGACCGGCACCGGCCAGCGCCCAGTCAGCTCCTCGAGCTGATCGGCCAGCTCGCGACCGTTGGCCGAGACGTGCAGCCCGGAGTTGTAGGACACGTAGAGCGGTGTCCAACCAGCCGTGTCGCGCAGCAGGGAACCGTAGGTGATCCCGGGCTCGCCCCAGCGCCTGGCAGACCCCCAGCTCCAGGACAGGTCGTTCGCGCACAGGCCGTGCACGAAGACGATCAGCCGTCCCGTCGCGGTGCCCGCGACGTCGTGGACGACGTTGGCCGGCAGCCTGCGCAACGGGCCGTCGTGGGTCCTGATGCGCAACTCGGTGGCCAGGGCGGTCCGCTGCATGGCGATGCGGTCGCCCCAGAAGCCGTTGAGGGCGTTGAGCGCGAACCGTCCGCGCGGACCGTCGTGCAGCGACGAAGTGGCGGGGTTGTGCAGCGCGGCGACGGCCAGCCCCGCCGCTGCCGGGATGGCGCGCACGCCGAGCCGGGTGGCGCCGTAGCCGACGCTTGCGACGCCGTCGTGTAGCAGCCGGACCGGGTCGGCGCGGGCACCGAGCAGGTCGAACAGCCGCGCGGACACGGCGCGGTGCACGTCGCGCACGAGCTGGGTAAGTTCGTCCAGCGCGTGGCCCAGCAAGGCCCCGGCGTCGCGTGCCTCGTCGGCGTGCATGCGTCGTGTCCCCTTCCGGCGGCGATCGTAACTCGGCAGCAAGTCAGCCAATGGCAAGCTGGAACTTCGACGGCCACCGGCGGCCGTCGTTGGATGAGAGGTCAGACAGGCATGAGCGTTGCGGCGGGTACCCCGACCGAGCTCTACATTGGCGGCAAGTGGAGCGGCGGTTCGCAGGGCACCTTTTCGGTGCTGGACCCCTCGACCGGGCAGCCTCTCGCGCAGGTTGCTCGCGCCGGCCTCGACGATCTGGATTGCGCCCTAGCTGCGGCGGCCGCCGCCCAGCCGCCGTGGGCCGCCACCGCACCTCGCGAGCGGGCCGAGGTGCTGCGCCGCGCCTTCGAGCTGATGATCTCCCGACGGGAGGAGCTGGCGTCGCTCATGTCCCAGGAGATGGGCAAGACCCGCGCCGACGCCCGCGCGGAGGTGACCTACGCCGCGGAGTTCTTCCGCTGGTTCGGCGAGGAGGCCGTGCGCATCGACGGAGCATTGCGCACCGCGCCATCGGGAGCCAACCGCATCCTCACCTTCCGCAAGCCGGTAGGCGTCGCGCTGCTGCTGACGCCCTGGAACTTTCCGGCGGCGATGGCCACTCGCAAGATCGGCCCGGCCCTCGCGGCCGGTTGTTCGGTCGTCCTCAAGCCCGCCGAGGACACCCCGCTGACTGCGCTGCTGCTGGCCCAGCTTCTCGCCGAAGCCGGGGCCCCGGCCGGGGTCGTGAACGTTTTGACCACGGACCGGCCCGGCGAGCTGGTGCAGGCTGCGCTGGCCGATCCGCGGGTGCGCAAGGTGTCGTTCACCGGCTCGACGGGGGTCGGGAAGGTCCTGCTCAAGCAGGCCGCCGATCGCATCGTCAACGCCTCGATGGAGCTCGGCGGCAACGATCCCTTCATCGTGCTAGACGATGCGGACCTCGACGCGGCGGTCGAGGGGGCGATGCTTGCCAAGCTGCGCAACGGCGGGCAGGCGTGCACTGCGGCCAACCGGTTCCTCGTGCACGAGGCCGTGGCGGAGCAGTTCGCGGCCAAGCTCGCCCAGCGGATGGGAGCTCTCCGGGTGGGTGCCGGCACCGATGAACAGACCCAGCTCGGGCCGATGATCAACAAGCGCGCCGTCGACGGGATCGCCGACAAGGTCGCGCGTTCGGTTGCCGCGGGAGCGCGCGCGCTGATCGGCGGCGAACGCCCCGACACCGCCGGGTTCTTCTACCCCGCGACAGTGCTGGTCGACGTCCCGCGTGAGAGTGCCGTCGCCACGGAGGAGGTCTTCGGCCCGGTCGCGCCGATCATCGCGATCCGCGACGACGACGATGCCGTGGCGACGGCCAACGCCTCGGAGCTGGGGCTCACCGGGTACGTGTACTCCTCGCTCGCGCGTGGCCTGGCCGTGTGCGAGCGACTGGAGCTCGGCATG
>JAYTRE010000042.1:0-2756 GCA_043746395.1 Pseudonocardiales bacterium | reverse complement strand
CTCGGCGTCGCGTGCACCACCCTGCGCACCGAGACCGAGTGGGTGGAGACCCTCGTCGACGGCTGGAACGTGCTGGACCCGGACCTCGTCGACCTCGCGGTCCTGGCGGCACGTCCCGCGCCGAGCACTGCCCGCACCGCACCGTACGGCGACGGGCATGCGGCCGAGCGGGTCGTGGCCGAGCTGTGGCAGCGCGGTTGAGTCAGCCGACCGGCAGCGCGACGGTGACGCCCTCGGCGGCACTGCGGAGCACGGCCTCGGCCACCGCCACCGTAGCCAGCCCCTGGCGCATCGTCACGATGTCGGAGGCCTTGCCGAGTACGGCGTCGCGGAACGACTCGTGCTCCGTGCGCAGCGGCTCGGGCTTGGCAATCGCATAACGGATGACGTCCCCCTCGGACACGCCCCTGAACTTCGCGATGGAGTCCCACTCGGTGGCGACGGTACCGTTTGCGTAGAACGTCAGGTCTGCCGTGAGAGTGTCGGCCACGAAGGCACCACGCTCGCCGGTGACGACGGTGACCCGCTCCTTCAACGGCGAGAGCCAGTTGACCAGGTGGCTCGTGACGGTGCCGTCGGCCAGCTGTCCGACTATCGCCACGAGGTCCTCGTGGGTCCGTCCGGAACGGTGGGCCACCTGGGCGGCGACGCTGACGAACGGCTGGCCGGCGACCCACGCGGTGAGGTCGATGTCGTGGGTGGCGAGGTCCTTGACGACGCCTACGTCGGCGATCCGGGACGGGAAGGGGCCCTGCCGCCGCGTGATGATCTGGTGCACCGCACCGAGGTCGCCGGCGGCCAGCCGGCGGCGGGCCTCCTGCAGCGCCGGGTTGTAGCGCTCGATGTGACCCACCGCGCCGACGAGTCCCTTGGCCTCGAACGCCTCGGCCAGCCGCGTGGCACCCGCGACGTCGAGCGCCAGCGGCTTCTCGATCATCGCGTGCACACCCGCCGCGGCCAGTGCGAGGCCAGCGGCCTCGTGGAACGCGGTGGGCACCGCGACCACGCAGTAGTCGATGCCCAGCGCGATGAGGTCCTCGACACCGGACACGACCGAACGCCCGGCGGCGACCCCGTGCACGTCACCGGCCGGGTCGGCCACCGCGACGAGCTCGACGCCGGGCAGCGAGCCGAGCACCCGGGCGTGGTGACGCCCCATCATGCCCAGGCCGAGCAGGCCGGCGCGCAGGTCGGCCATCATGCACCGGCCGACGCGAGGTCATTGACGACCTCGACGATCGTGGCCAGGTCGTCCTGCGACAGCGCCGGGTGCACCGGCAGGGACAGCGCCTGCCTGGCGGCGGCCTCGGTCGTCGGCAGGTCGAGCGTCAGGTCGAACGACGGGAGCCGGTGGTTGGGGATCGGGTAGTAGACGCCGCTGCCGACTCCGCGCTCGCCCAGTGCCGCTGCGAACGCGTCGCGGTCCTGGTCCACGACGCGGATCGTGTACTGGTGGTAGACGTGGGTGGCACCCGGTGCTACCGGCGGCACCACGACGCCCCGCAGGTTGGCGTCGAGGAACGCGGCGTTGACCTGCCGCTGCTTGGTCCAGCCGGCCAGCTTCGTCAGCTGCACCCGGCCGATCGCGGCGTGGACGTCGGTCATTCGGTTGTTGAGCCCGACCACCTCGTTCTCGTACCGGCGCTCCATGCCCTGGTTGCGGTACAGGCGGATCCGGCGCGCGAGCTCGGCGTCGGCGCAGGAGACCATGCCGCCCTCGCCCGAGGTCATGTTCTTCGTCGGGTAGAGGCTGAACATGCCGAAGCGCCCGAACGTGCCGACCTGCTGACCCTGCCAGGCGGCCGCGTGGGCCTGCGCGGCGTCCTCGTAGATCTCCAGCCCGTGGCGTGCGGCGATCTCCGGCAGCGCTGTCATGTTCGCTGGGTGACCGTAGAGGTGCACCGGCATGATGCCCTTCGTCCGCGGGGTGATCGCGGCCTCCACCGCCGCCGGGTCGAGGCAGAAGTAGTCGAGCTCTATGTCGACGAACACCGGTGTGGCACCGGTCAGTGCGACGCTGTTGGCGGTCGCCGCGAACGTGAACGACGGGACGATGACCTCGTCGCCGGCTCCGACGCCCGCGGCCAGCAGCCCGAGGTGCGCACCGGATGTGCCCGAGTTGACCGCCACGCACTCCCAGCCGCCCGCCACCGCGGCGGCGAACTCCTTCTCGAAGGCGGCGACCTCGGGACCGCCGGCGATCATGCCCGACTGCAGCACGCGGTCGACGGCCGCCCGCTCCTCGGCACCGATCAGTGGCTTGGCTGCGGGAATCATGCGTCGACCTCCACGAGGCTGTCTTCGGCTAGCTGCTTGTACAGCGCGCCGGTCTGCGGACAGCGGAAGAGGTCGTCCCCCGCCGTTTCGAGCGGGACGCCGGCCCGCCCGACCCACCGGATGCGGCGGGCCGGGACACCGGCGACCAGGGCAAAGTCGGGGACATCCTTGACCACGACGGACCCCGCCGCCACTAGCGACCAGCGGCCGATGGTCACGGGCGCGACGCAGGTCGCGCGCGCGCCCACCGAGGCGCCCTCGAGAACCGTGACTCCGACCGGCTCCCAGTCGTGGCCCGACTTCAGCGAGCCGTCCGGGTTCACCGCGCGCGGGTAGTGGTCGTTGGTGAGGACGACGGCCGGGCCGATGAACACCCCGGACTCCAGGCGCGCCGGCTCGTAGACCAGGGCGTAGTTCTGGATCTTGACGTTGTCGCCGATCTGCACGCCGGTGCCGACGTAGGCGCCGCGGCCGACGAT
>JAYTRE010000041.1:0-11622 GCA_043746395.1 Pseudonocardiales bacterium | reverse complement strand
ACGAGGTCCACGTCAAGGGATATTCCATCCGCAATCCAATGGTGCCCGAGAAGCTCCGCGGCACCTATGCCGGCCTCGCCCACCAGTCCAGCATCAACTACTTCAAGAAGCTCGGCATCACGGCCGTCGAACTCCTTCCCGTCCATCACTTCGTCGATGCCGGCATCCTGGTCGACAAGGGACTCGCCAACTACTGGGGCTACGACACCCTCGGCTACTTCGCCCCGATGGCCCGCTACAGTTCCTCAGGCGACGACGGCGGCCAGGTCGCCGAGTTCAAGCAGATGGTCAAATGCCTGCACGCGGCCGGCATCGAGGTGATCCTCGACGTCGTCTATAACCACACCTGCGAGGGCAATCATCTCGGCCCGATGCTCTCTCTCAAAGGCATAGACAACACCACCTACTACCGCACCATGGCCGACAACCCGCGCTTCTACATGGACTACACCGGCACCGGCAACACGCTCAACGTCCGGCACCCGCACACCCTGCAACTGATCATGGACTCGTTGCGGTACTGGGTGACCGAGATGCGGGTCGACGGGTTCCGCTTCGATCTGGCCGCAGCCCTTGCCCGGGAGTTCTACGACGTGGACCGGTTGGCCACCTTCTTCGAGCTCGTCCAGCAGGACCCGATCGTCAGCCAGGTGAAGCTCATCGCGGAGCCGTGGGACGTCGGGCCGGGCGGCTACCAGGTCGGCAACTTCCCGCCGCAGTGGACGGAGTGGAACGGCCAGTACCGCGACACGGTCCGCGACTTCTGGCGCGGCGAGTCGTCGACGATCGGCGAGTTCGCCGCGCGCCTGACCGGTTCGGCAGACCTGTACGAGTCGTCGGGCCGCCGGCCGGTGGCGAGCATCAACTTCGTCACCGCGCACGACGGGTTCACCCTGCTCGATCTGGTCTCCTACAACGACAAGCACAACGAGGCCAACCAGGACGACAACGCCGACGGCGAGCGCCACAACCGGTCGTGGAACTGCGGCGTCGAGGGACCCACCGACGATCCCGAGATCGTCGCGTTGCGGGCCAGGCAGCGACGCAACCTCATCGCCACGCTGTTGCTGTCCCAGGGCGTACCGATGCTCGGCCACGGCGACGAGCTCGGCCGGACCCAGCGGGGCAACAACAACGGCTACTGCCAGGACAACGAGCTCACCTGGGTCGACTGGAACAGCATCGACGTCGACCTGCTGGCCTTCACCCGCCACATCTGCGAGCTGCGCCGTGCCCATCCGGTGTTCCGGCGGCGCCGCTTCTTCGACGGCCGTCCGGTGCGCCGCCGTGGCCACGACACGCTGCCCGACCTGGAGTGGTTTACGCCGGACGGAACGGAGATGACCGAGGAGGACTGGGGCTCGGGTTTCGGCCGGGCCATCGCCGTCTATCTGAACGGCCAGGGCATCCCCACCCGCGACGCGCGCGGTCGGCGGGTCGTCGACGACTCGTTCGTGCTGTGCTTCAGCGCCCACCACGAGCCGATCGAGTTCCGCGTCCCCGGCGAGGAGTACGCGCCGGCGTGGGAGGTCGCCGTCGACACCATGGGGCCTGAGCGCGCCGACGGGGACGTCGTCAAGGCCGACGGGCTCGTCACCGTCGGCCCGCGCGCGCTCGTCGTGCTGCGGGGCGTGGGTTGAGGTGCCGGTACCCAAGTCGACCTACCGCCTGCAGGTGAGCGCGGGCTTCGACCTGCACGCGAGCGCGGACGCCTGCGACTACCTGGCCACCCTCGGCGCGGGCGCGGCCTACCTCTCCCCGCTGCTGCCCTCGGCACCCGGCTCCGAGCACGGCTACGATGTCGTCGGTTTCGACACCGTCGACCCGGCCCGCGGTGGCGTCGACGGATGGACCCGGCTGCTCGCTGCGGCCCGGGCCCGCGCGCTGCGGATTGTCGTCGACATCGTGCCCAACCACACCGGCGTCGCCGACGCGCGCGCGAACCCGTTCTGGTGGGACCTGCTGCGACTCGGCCGGGACTGCCCATACGCGAGCTGGTTCGATGTCGACTGGGCGCGCGGGCGGCTGCTGCTGCCGGTGCTGGGTGACGGCTTCACCCCGTCCGAGCTGCAGGTCGTCGAGGACGAACTGCACTACTGCGACCACCGCTTTCCCCTCGCTCCCGGTAGCGGGCCGGTCGACGGGGAAAGCGCCGCTGACGTCCACGGCCGCCAGCACTACGAGCTGGTGAACTACCGGCGCGCCGACACCGAGCAGAACTACCGGCGCTTTTTCGCCGTCGTGTCGCTGGCGGGGCTTCGCGTCGAAGACGATGCCGTGTTCGACGCCACGCACGTGCAGGTGCGGCGGTGGCTGCAGTCCGACGGCGTGGACGGGTTGCGGGTGGACCATCCCGATGGGCTGGCCGACCCGCTGCACTACCTGAGGCGGTTGCGCGAGCTCGCCGGCGCCGAGGCGTGGATCACCGTGGAAAAGATCCTCGAGCCGGGCGAGACGCTGCCGCCCGAGTGGCCGGTCGACGGCACCACTGGCTACGACGCGCTTGCCGAGGTGCAGGCGGTGCTGCTCGATCCGAGCGCAGAGGTTGCCTTCGATGCGCTGTACCGCGACCTGACCGGCGATGACCGCAGCTTCGCCGAACACGTCCGAGCCGGCAAGCGGCAGGCGGCGACGACGATCCTGCGCGCGGAGGTGTCCCGGCTGGCTCGCCTGGCGCCCGGCGTGGACCGGGCCGCGGACGCCCTCGTCGAGCTGCTCGTCGCGTTCCCGGTGTACCGGTCCTACCTGCCCTCCGGCGCGCACCACCTGGCGCAGGCGATCGAGGCGGCGCGGGCGGCCCGACCGGACCTCGCCGACCCGATCGGCGCCCTGGCGGCCCGCCTCGCCGATCCCGTCGACGAGCTGTGCATCCGCTTCCAGCAGGCATCCGGTGCGGTGATGGCCAAGGGCGTCGAGGACACCGGCTACTACCGCTACACCCGCCTGATCGCGCTCAACGAGGTGGGCGGCGACCCGTCCCGGGTCGGGGTCACCCCCGCGCAGTTCCACGCGGCGCAGCAGGCCCGCCAGCGCACGTCCCCGCGGGGCATGACGACGCTGTCGACGCACGACACCAAGCGCGGCGAGGACGTCCGCGCCCGGCTGGCGGTGCTCGCCGAGCTGCCGCAGCAGTGGGGCGGGCTCGCGCGCACGTTGCTGGCAGCGGCGCCCGTCCCGGACCAGGCGTTCGGGTACCTGCTCTGGCAGACCATGGTCGGGACCGGGTTCGTGGCGCGCGAGCGAATGCACGCCTACGCCGAGAAGGCCATGCGCGAGGCGGCCGTCAACACGAGCTGGATCGATCCGAACGAGGCGTTCGAGGCGGCGGTGCACGCGGCGGTCGACGCGGCGTACGACAACCCGGCGGTGCACGAACCACTGGCCGCGTTCGTCGCGCAGCTCACGCCCTACGGCTGGACGAACTCGCTGGCGCAGAAGCTGCTCCAGCTGACGATGCCGGGCGTCCCGGACATCTACCAGGGCACCGAGCTGTGGGAGGACTCGCTCGTCGACCCCGACAACCGGCGGCCGGTCGATTTCGAGACGCGGCGCAAGATGCTCGAGGCGCTCGACGCCGACGGCAACCCGCCGGCGGTGGACGCCACCGGCGCGGCCAAGCTGTGGATGGTCTCGCGGACGCTGCGGCTGCGGCGCGACCGGCCGGACCTGTTCGACCGCTATCGGGCGCTGCTGGTGGAGGGCGCCGCCGCCGAGCATGCCGTCGCCTTCGACCGGGGCGGCGCCTACACCGTCGTCACCCGACTGCCGGTGCGGCTGGCGCGCTCTGGTGGCTGGCGCGACACGACGATCGACCTCGGGGACGGCTGCACCGACGTGCTCACCAGCAGGCAGTTCGGGGCAGTGGTCGCGCTCGGCGAGTTGCTGACGCAGTACCCGGTCGCGCTGCTCACGCGCTCCTAGTTCGGAGGCAACGGCGGTCCGGCTCACGTGCGACGCATGGCAGGGTGGAACGAGTGACCGCGCTTCGCCTTTGGGCCCCGAACGCCCGTGCCGTGCAGGCCCTGGTCGGTGACGACACCGTTTCGTTGGCTGACGAGGGCGGCGGCTGGTGGGGCGGGGCAGCTGCCGCCCCCGGCACCGACTACGCGTTCGTTCTCGACGGCGACGGTGTGCCGCTGCCCGACCCAGCTGCCCGGTGGCTGCCCTGCGGCGTGCACGGCCGCAGCCGGGTCTACGACGCGTCGGCCTATGCCTGGGGCGATACCGCATGGTGCGGGCGCCCGCTTGCCGGCGCGGTGCTCTACGAGCTGCACGTCGCGACGTTCACCCCCGGCGCCACCTTCGATTCGGCGACCGAGCGGCTCGATCATCTGGTGTGGCTGGGGGTCACCCACGTCGAGGTGCTCCCGGTGAACGCCGTCAACGGCACCTGGAACTGGGGCTACGACGGTGTCGGTTGGTATGCGGTGCACGAGCCACTGGGCGGACCGGACGGGTTCAAGCGCTTTGTGGACGCCTGCCATGCGCGGGGCCTGGCGGTCGTGCTGGACGTCGTCTACAACCACCTCGGTCCGTCGGGCAACTACCTGCCCCGTTTCGGCCCGTACCTCAAGGCCGGCCGCAACACCTGGGGCGACCTGGTGAACCTCGAACAGCCCGAGGTGCGCCGCTTCGTGATCGATAACGGGCTGATGTGGTTGCGCGACTTCCACGTCGATGCGCTGCGCCTGGACGCCGTGCACGGGCTGCGCGACAGCTCCCCCACCCATGTGCTCGCCCAGCTGGCGACCGAGGTGGCCCAGCTGTCCGTGACGCTCGGGCGCGAGCTGAGCCTGATCGCCGAATCGGACCTCAACGACCCGGTGCTGATCACTGGCCAGCCGGCGGGCTACGGGCTGGATGCCCAGTGGGACGACGACGTGCACCATGCGCTGCATGCCCTGCTCACCGGCGAGAGGCAGGGCTACTACTGCGACTTCGGCTCGCTGGCAGTCCTGGCCAAGGTGCTCACGTCGGCGTTCCTGCACGACGGCACCTACTCCACGTTCCGGGGTCGACCGCACGGCCGGCCCGTGGATCGCGACGCGGTACCGGGCTGGCGGTTTGTCGTCTGCCTGCAGAACCACGACCAGGTCGGCAACCGGGCCGTCGGTGATCGGCTGTCCGAGCTGGTGAGCCCACGGCTGCTGCGGGTGGGCGCGCTGCTGCTGCTGACGGCGCCGTTCACGCCGCTGCTGTGGATGGGCGAGGAGTGGGGTGCAAGCACCCGATGGCCGTTCTTCACCTCGCACCCCGAACCGGAGCTGGGCGCGGCGACCGGCCGCGGCCGGGTCGAGGAGTTCGCCGGGCACGGCTGGGACGTCCAGGCGCTGATCGATCCGCAGGACCCGGCCGCCTACCGCACGGCGGTGCTGCGCTGGGACGAGCTCGCTGAGCCAGCCCCTGCGGCGCTGCTGGCGTTCTACCGGGCGTCGCTCGCCCTACGGGCCGCCGAACCCGAGCTCCGGGACGGGCGGCTGGCCACCGTCGCGGTCGACTTCGACGAGGACGCTCGCTGGCTGGTGGTGCACCGCGGCGGCCTGCGGGTGGTGGCCAACCTGGCACCGGCCGAGCAGCGGGTACCGGTCGCCGCCGCCGAGGTGCTGCTGGCCACCGACTGGGCCGAGCTCGACGGCACCCAGGTGGTGCTGCCCGCCGCGTCCGCGGCAGTAGTGCGGGCATGATCGATCCGCACTCAGGCGGGCAGCGGGCCGTCGCAGTGCGGATCGATCATGGAACGCCCGGAACCGTCGAGCCCTCGATGACGCGGGGGCCGAACGCGAGCGGCGCGGGGCCGAACGCGCGACGGGCGGAGTTGATCGCGCTGCGGGCCAGGGCGGCGTTGCCTGCCGCGCCGATCCCGGCCCCGATACCCAGGGGCAGCGCGCGCCCGACGAGCAAGGCCCCCTGCTTGGCGCCGAAGCGCGTGACGAGCAGGTGGGCCAGGCGCGAGTTCACCCCGGCGATCCGGTCCTTGGACGCTCCGCGCCCGATCACCTGGGCCCAGTGTGGCGCCTCCCCTGCCGCGCCTTCGAGCGCAGCGGTGGCGCCTTCGCCGAGCAGGACTGCCAGCACCAGCGCGCGGCGCACCTGCGGGTCGCTCACCGGGACGCCGTGCACCTCGGCCACCGCGAGCACGTACATCGCGGTCGCCGAGACAAAGCCGGTGATCTCGGCGGCCCCAGTCGCCACCGACGTGCCTGTCCCCACACCGGGGATGGCAGCCGTCCCGCCCGAGGCCGCCCCGATCCCGACCACGGCGGCCAGGTAGCGCCGTTCCAGCTGCGCGATGACCTCCGCCGGCGTGGCCTCCGGCCGGCGGCGACGGGCCCGATCGAGATAGGCCAACACCACCGGCCGTTGCACTGCCAGGGCCTTGTCGAGCGCGGCATCGAGCACCCGCTCGATCGAGCCAGGCACCCAGCTAGGACGCTTGGGCATCGCGTACCCCCATCCGGTTCAGGGCCACCAGGCGGCTGATAGCACGGCGGTACTTGGTGCGATACCCACCCGCCAGCAGGTCCGAACCGAAGAGTGCGTCGAGCTCTACCCCGGCCACCAGCACCGGAATCTGGCGGTCATAGAGCCGGTCAGCCAGCACTACCAGGCGCAGGGCGATGTGCTGGTCGGCTGCGGGGACGACGTCGACGAGGTGCACCGCCGCGACCCCGTCGACGAGCGCACCGTAGCGCGAGGGGTGCAGCGTCGCGAGATGGGCGACGAGGGCGGGAAACTCGTCCAGGGTTGCCCCCGGGGTGGCGGCCGCCCGCGCGCGCACTTCGGTCTCGGTCAGCGGCGCGGGTGCTGCCGGCAGGCCGCGGTGGCGGTAGTCCGGACCGTCCACCCGGATCGGGGTGAACTGCGCCGCCAGGCCCTGGATCTCGCGGCGGAAGTCGTCGGTGGCGAAGCGCTGCTTGCCGAGACGGTCCGGCAGCGTGTTCGACGACGCGGCCAGCGCGACGCCGCGCTCAGCCAGCCGCCCGAGCAGCGTCGAGACCAGGACCGTGTCGCCCGGGTCGTCGAGCTCGAATTCGTCGATCGCCAGCAAGCGCAGCCCGCTGAGCGCCTCAACCAGCGCTGCGAAGCCCAGCGCCCCCGCCAGCTGGGTGAGCTCGACGAAGGTGACGTACGCCTTGGGACCGGCAGTGGCGTGCCACAGCGAGGCGAGCAGGTGGGTCTTGCCGACGCCGAAGCCGCCATCGAGATACACGCCGCGGGGCCCGGCGAGCGGGCGGCTACGGAACAGTCCGCGTTTGGACGCCCCCGCCGGTTGCACGGCGAAGGACCGCAGCGCGGCCAACGCGGCGGCCTGCGTCGGCTCGTGCGGATCGGGGCGGTACGTGTCGAAGGACACCGATGCGAACAGCGGCGGCGGGACGAGCCCGGCGATCAACTGCTGCGCCGCGACCACCGGGCGGCGGTCAACGAGGCGCGCGGGTCCGGGCACGGCTGCCGAGCCTACCGACGCCGCCCGGGCGCGCCGTGCTGAGATGAGCGCATGCGTTCGCTGCTCCCGCTACCCGTCGTCGAGGACGTCGACATTCATGCCTGCTACGCCCGGGACTGGCTCGACACGGGCGGCCTGCGGGTCAACTTCGTGAGCAGTGTGGACGGGGCGGCCACGTCGTGCGGGGTGTCGAAGGGCCTGCAGACACCCGGTGACAACCGCGTCTTCGCGGCCTTGCGCGATCTGGCCGACGCCGTGGTGGTCGGCGCCGGCACCGTGCGCGCCGAGGGGTACCGCGCGGTGCGGATCGGCGCCGAACGTCGCGCGACCCGCCGGCGTTTCGGGTTACCCGCCGAGCTGCCGACCGCGGTCCTGAGCCGGGCGCTGCACCTGGATCCCACGGCCGAGCTGTTCACCGCCGCGCCGGCCGGAGCGCGCACCATCGTGCTGACCTGCGCGGCGTCGGATGGGAACCTGCGCCATGCCCTGGCCGAGGTGGCCGACGTGATCGTCTGCGGCGATGCCGAGGTCGACCTCGCTGCCGCCCGCGGTGCCCTCGAGGAACGCGGCTTGAGCCGGCTGCTCTGCGAAGGCGGGCCAAGCCTGTTCAGTGATCTCGCCCGGGCCGGCGTCGTGGACGAGCTGTGCCTGAGCATCAGCCCCGTGCTCGCGGGGCCGGGGGCCCGGCGGATCGTGGCGGGCGCACCGTGGGAATACCCCCGCGAGCTCCGGCTGAGCGGGTTGCTCGAGCAGGACGGCGCGCTGTTCTGCCGCTACCGCCGCTGACCGGCGCGCAGGCCAGGGACGATGTCGTCGAGGTCGAAGGAGATCGGCTGCTCGAGTTGGGCGTAGCGGCAGGACTCCGGCGTGCGGTCCGGGCGCCACCGGTTGAACTGGGTGGTGTGGCGGAAGCGCTCGCCCTCCATGTGGTCATAGCGGACCTCGACCACCCGCTCCGGGCGCAGCGCGACGAACGACAGATCCTTGCCGGCATTCCAGCGCGATCCCTCGCCTTGGCGCGGGGTGCGCTCGCCGCCTTCGTGCGCCGCCCAGCTCCACGGGTGGTCGTCGATGCCGGTCACGAGCGGCTGGAGCTCGGCGAACAGTTCCCGACGCCGCGCCATCGGGAACGCACCGATGACGCCGACCGAGTTCAGCACCCCGTCGTCGGTGTAGAGGCCAAGCAGCAGCGACCCGATCGCGTCCGGGCCGCTCTTGTGGACCCGGTAGCCGGCGACGACACAGTCCGCAGTGCGCTCGTGCTTGATCTTGAACAGCACCCGCTTGTCGGGCTGGTAGGTGCCCTCCAGTGGTTTGGCTACGACCCCGTCCAGGCCGGCGCCCTCGAACTCGGTGAACCAGCGCTGCGCGAGCGCGTGGTCGGTGGTGGCCGGCGTCAGGTGGATCGGCGCAGCAACCCCGGCCAGGGTGGCCTCGAGCGCAGCCCGGCGTTCGGTGAACGGCCGGCCGGTGTAGTCCTCGTCGCCGAGGGCGAGCAGGTCGAACGCGATGAAGGACGCGGGCGTGCGCTCGGCCAGCATGGCGACCCGCGAGGCGGCGGGGTGGATGCGCTGCTGCAGGGCCTCGAAGTCCAGCCCGGCGTCGGTGGCGATGACGATCTCGCCGTCGATGACGCACCGGCGCGGCAGCTTCGCCAGGACCGCTACGACAAGTTCCGGAAAGTAGCGGGTCATCGGCCGCTCGTTGCGGCTGCCGAACTCGACCTGGTCGCCGTCCCGGAAGATGATCGACCGGAAGCCATCCCATTTCGGCTCGTAGGAGGCTCCGGGGGGAATCGTCGGCACGGCCTTGGCGAGCATCGGGGACACCGGCGGAAGCACGGGCAGCTTCATCGGCCCATTGTGCAGCCCCCGATCGTGCAACTCTCGGCCCGTGACACGAGCCCGCGGTTGCACGATCGGGCCAGTACCTGCGTCCCAGGTCGTCACGGCTGCCGGCACGGCGATCGGGAGCGCGGCCCGGGTCGGTCGGCTGCTCAGCCGCACGAGCTGGGGTCTGGCCCGGCGGCTCCCCGGCGGGCAGGCCGTCCAGCGCGAGGTGCAGCGCCTGCAGGACGCCGCGCGCACCGAGGTCCGCAGGGCTGCTGGACGGCTCCGATCGCACGCACGCCACCGGGTACGGCGATCAGCAGCGCGCGGCACTGCTGATCCAGCGCCACGAGCCCGGCACCGAGCCGTTACGCGCGGCGATGAGCGAGCTGCTCGAACGCTCGGTGGAGCCCGACCGCACCGCCAGCCGCGACTACCTGTACGGCACGATCATCAGCCAGCTCGTGCCGGACGAGGCCCGCATCCTCGCCGCCCTCGGCGACGGTGCGCTGTTCGCCGCCGTCGATGTCCTCGCCAAACCGCTGGGACGCGCCGCCACCCGCACCGTGCTCGCCAACGCCTCGACGGTGGGCCGCGCTGCCGGCGTCGTCACGGCTGACGCGGTGCCCACCTACGTCACCCGCCTGTACCGCTTCGGCCTGGTCGAGTTCGGCCCGCCCGAGCCCTCGATCGCTATGCAGTTCGACATTGTGGCGACCGAAGCCGCCGTCCAGGCCGCCGAGGCCACGATCGAGGCGCGCCGGCAGGGCTCGCCACGCCTGATCCGCAAGACGCTGTCGATCTCGTCGTTCGGCCGGGAATTCTGGGCCGCCTGCGACCCGTCGCGCCCAGCGCTGCCCGCCGCCGGACCCTAACCCGCGTGGGCCGGCAGGACGGCGCGGATCGCGCGCCGGATACCCCCCGATGACGGGCGTGCTGCACGACCTGGTCGTGCACTGGTACATCGATCTGAGCATCCCCGTCGTGGCCGCGATCATCGGCTACGGCACCAAGCTCGTCGCCATCCGGATGATGTTCCAGGCGCTGGAGTTCGTGGGGATCAGGCCCTATCTCGGCTGGCAGGGCATCGTCCCGCGCCGGGCCGCGCGAATGGCCAGCATCGCCGTCGACACGATGACCCGCGATCTGATCTCGGCCGGAGAGGTCGTAGGCCGCCTCGACCCCGCCCTCATCGCCCGGGAACTCGACGAGCCGCTGCGCGCTGCCGCGGAGGAGATCACCCGCGAGATCATGGCCGAATACCAGGCCGGTCTGTGGGAGACGCTGCCCGAGCCGGTGCGCCGCCTGGTCATCGCCCGGGTGCAGGCCGAGACGCCGCGCATCGTCGCCTCGGTGCTCGCCGACATCCAGGCCGACGTCGAAGCCGTGTTCGACCTCAAGGAAATGGTCATCACCAACCTGGTCACCGACAAAGCACTGCTGAATCGGATCTTCCAGGAGGCCGGGCGCAAGGAGTTCCGGTTCATTGCCCGCTCGGGCCTGTATTTCGGCGCGACGATCGGGCTGCTGCAGATGACGCTGTGGGTGCTGTTCCACGAGCCACTGATCATGCCGGCCTTCGGGCTCATCGTGGGGTGGTTTACCGACTGGCTGGCGCTCAAACTGATCTTCAACCCGAGAGAGCCGATTCGGATTCTCGGATTCCAGTGGCAGGGGTTGTTCCTCAAGCGCCGCAAGGAGGTCGCGGCCGACTACGGGGGGCTGATCGCCGACGAGATCATCACGCCACGCAAGGTACTCGAGGCGGTGCTGCGCGGACCGCTTTCGGACCGGGTCTTCGCGATGGTGCGCAAGCAGGTTCAGGCCGCGATTGACCGCAACACCGGTCCGGTCAGGCCACTAGTGGTACTGGCAGTCGGCAGCGCCCGCTACCAGGAGATGAAGCGCTCGATCACAGCGAAGGTCATGCAGCGGATGCCCGAAACCATGCTCTACATCGAGGACTACGCCCGCGACGCGATGGACATCCGCAACCTGCTGGTGGTCAAGATGCAGCAGCTCGACGAGGTGAAGTTCGAGGAGCTCATCCGGCCCGCCTTCGAGCAGGACGAGTGGATCCTCATCTCGGTGGGCGCGCTGCTCGGCTTCGTCATGGGCGAGGTCCAGGCGCTGTTCCTGGAGCATTTCGCCTCGCGCTGACGCGCGGTCGGTACCGTGCATCTCGTGCCCCGCCAGCGTGAGAGTCGCCTCCGCCTCCGTCGTGCCCACCCGGTTCTCGCCGTGCTTGTGCTGGCGGCCCTGCTGCTCGCCGCGTGCAGCCCCGTCATCGCGGGCCAGGGCAGCAAGCGCGCCGGCGCCTCCCCCGGACTCGGCACGACCGCGCCG
>JAYTRE010000040.1:0-2465 GCA_043746395.1 Pseudonocardiales bacterium | reverse complement strand
CCGGCGCACTCCAACCCTGTCCGCCGACACCGCCGCATTCGTCATGCGATGAACCTTGCGGTCGGTCCGCGCACCACGTCAAGCATTGTCGGGCGTGCTGGGTCATCGCTCTGCCCAGCTACCACGACGGTCCCGTCGTCGGTGCGCACCACGAGGGACTGGTGACCGGCCGTGTGGCCCGGGGTGGGCACGACGAGCACCCGGCCGTCGAGCTCCTCGTAGCGCAGCCCGGGGGCGTCGATCAACTCCGGCGGGGTGTAGTCGGTGCCTCGAGCAGCCTCCAGCTCGACGCGCTGGGTGACGATCGGGCGCCCGCGTCAGGATGTTCGACTAGATAGCCCAGGCACGGCTGCACCCTCGCGACTCCCGTAGCGGTCTCTTGGGCCGGCCGCACGAAGTACCCGAAGTCGACCCGGCGCAGCGCGAGCTTGGCCATCGCCCAAGTGTGTCACTCGCCGGGTCCGACCGCTTGCACTGTGGCCTCAGCCGACGGGGGCCACAGAGGAGATCCGGTCGATGCGAAACCATCGTTCGTCGCCACGCAGCTCGCACCAGGCGAGGATCGTGTCGCCGGTCAGCTCCCGCGGAATGATCACTCGGCGGCTCAGCTTCCCCGCCTGGCTCTCGTACTCGATGAGCACCGATCCGCCGCTTTCGACGGCGTGGGCCAGGATCCTGAGCTGGCTCGACGACAGCGATCGGCTCGCGCTGCTGAGGCGCTGCTCCATAGATGAGGCTGTCGCGGGCTGCTCGCCCGGGCGCGCGAGCAGCCGGGCGGCGAGCGTGTCCGGATCGGCAACTGCCCGCCGCTCGCGGGCAGCCCGCGGTCCGGCGATGCGGGCCACCGGCCGGGCCTGCTGCGCCGGCTGCACCGAACGCGCCGGCGCGGCCGGCGCCTCGCCAACAGCGTCGCTCTCGGGCATCGGCAGGTAGCCCGCCTTCCGCAACGCTGACAGGACGGTCTGCACGTCGGCATCCGCTGCGAGCACCGTCGGTGCCAGCAGGCGCAAGCCCAGCTTGCGCAGCGCCCGGTCTGCGACGACCTGCTGCAGCAAAGCGGCGTCCTCGCTGCGCACGACGCTCACCGCGTCCGCAATCCGCAGGTTGCCGTGGCGGCGTCCGACATCGCCGATCAGGTACCGCAGCGGCTGCGGCAACTCGGTCGTGGCGATGCCGGCGAGGTCGCGCTCCAGGTCGGCCGCAGTGCGTCCCTCGTCGAGAGCTCGCCGGATCGATCCCGGCGTGAAGCGCCACACGGTCGCCCCGCCGCGACTCTCGCGATCCGCGGCTGCGTCGAGCAGCCGGCTCACCGGCGCGGTCGGCGTGCCGGGAACGACCACGGTGAGATCCGCGCCGAACAGCGCCCGGTCATTTGCCGGCGGGAGCGCTGCCGTGAGCAGCTCGTGCACGGTGTCCTGCTGATCGGTGAGCACCGCCTGGCCGAGCGGGGTGAGGGCCCCGGCCGCGATGAGGCCGAGTGCCGTCGCCTCGGCGACGATCGAGGCAAACGGTTCACCCGCGTCCTGCACGAGGACGTGGACGAACGGCTGTCGCCATAACGCGCGCTCAGCGATCTGCCGCGTATCGCCGGCCGCGTCATGAGGCAGCTCGGCCATCGTGTGCAGCAGGTTGTGCCGGGCCTGCAGGCAGCCCGGGCACGCATCTGCCGTCAGCGCGGGCACCGTCTTGTCGTCGCTGTCGCGCGATTGGGTGGCGGCGCTCGGGAAGTGCCACCAGGCCGTCAACATCGCAGCGACTCGCTGCGCCGGTGCCAGCGATCGCCACTGCTCGGCCCCAGCGCTCAACACCCAACGGCCGCCGTCGCGTGCCAGCACGCCGTTCGCGGCGCATAGGGCCAGCGCCAGGCGGAGCTCGGTTTCGGCGCACCCGACGGCGTTGCCGAGCTTGGCCAGTTCCCGAGCGCCGACGCCGCCGGACTTCAACGCCGGCAACGGGGTGCGGGCCAGCCGATCCACCAGCGCCAGCACGAGCTCGGCGAATCGGCTCACCTCGGCCGCGGAGTGCCGCACCAGCTGCGTGCGGTCGGCCGCGATGACGTCCACGGCCGGCGCGACCGCGTCGAAGGGTGCCCGGTAGGCAGGCCCGCGCAGCGCCCGGCAGATCTCGGCGGGCAGCTGCCACCCGTAGGACCAGGGCTGGCCGAAGACGAGCCCCCGCTCGAGAGCCCAGGTGGCCGCCGTGCGGCGGCGCGGGTACGCGGCCGGATCGTAGGAAAAGATGTGGCTCTCGTCGTCGTCGTCATCATCATCGGACCGCTCGCCCTCGGCCGCCCAGGCCAGCAGCTCCTGGGTCACCGCACTGGGCGCCGTCTGCGCGATGCCGCGGACGGTCTCCGGGTCGCCGAGCACCCGCAGCGCCTCGGCGAGGACCTCGTCACGTCGCGCCGGGGGCTTCGGCACCCCCAGGGTGAGCAGGATGCGCCGCATGCCGTCGACCGGGACCGC
>JAYTRE010000039.1:0-2135 GCA_043746395.1 Pseudonocardiales bacterium | reverse complement strand
TCGGTCCCGGTGTCGGTGACTGCCCGCTTGATCTTCTTTGCGGTGACGGTGGGATCGTCGAGCAGGTAGACGGTGCCGGCCGCGGCGACCGACTTGCTCATCTTCGCCGACGGATCCTGCAGGTCGAGGATCTTGGCGGTCGCTTTGGGGATGAACGGCTCCGGGACGGTGAACGTGTCGCCGTAGCGCGAGTTGAAGCGCTGCGCGAGAGTGCGGGTGAGTTCCAGGTGCTGGCGCTGGTCCTCGCCCACCGGAACCGCGTCCGCCTGGTACAGCAGGATGTCCGCGGCCTGCAGGATCGGGTAGGTGAACAGCCCCACCCCGTGGTGCGCACCGCCGGAGCGGGTCGACTTGTCCTTGAACTGCGTCATCCTGCTGGCCTCACCGAAGCCGGTCAGGCATTGCATCACCCACGCCAGTTGGGTGTGCTCCGGGACGTGGCTCTGCACGAACAGCGTGCACGACGCGGGGTCCAGGCCCGCCGCCAGCAACTGCGCAGCCGAGATCCGGGTGCGCTGCCGCAGCTCGGCCGGGTCCGGCGGGTCGAAGGTGATCGCGTGCAGATCGACCACGCAGTAGAACGCGTCATGGGTGTCCTGCAGCGCCACCCAGTGCTTGATCGCGCCGAGGTAGTTGCCCAGGTGGAAGGAGTCCGCCGTCGGCTGGATGCCCGAGAGCACCCGCTGGCGGTCGGCTCGGTCGGCGGTCAACGCGGAGTTCGGCGGCACGGGACGCGATTCTGGCACTAGTCGCCATCGCGATGCTCGGGCGGTATGTCCAGCGGGGGCCGCACGCGGATGCGGGCCGCCCGCCGGCCGTCGACTTCGGTGACGTCGAGGCGAAAGCCGTCGCGTTCGACGACATCGCCGACGACCGGCAGGCGGCCGAGCTCAGCCATGACGTAGCCGGCGAGGGTGGAGTACGGGCCTTCGGGAAGCTCGAGGCCGGACAGCTCGGCGACCTCGTCGAGATTGACCTTGCCGTCGACGTCCACCACCCCGCCGTCGAGTCGCCGCGATTCGCCGCCCTGCGCGTCGTACTCGTCGCGGATATCGCCGATGACCTCCTCGATGAGGTCCTCGAGGGTGACGATGCCGTCGGTGCCGCCGTACTCGTCGACGACGATCGCCAGGTGGTGGCCCTCGCGCCGCATCTCCGACATCGCGGCGAGGACGTGCTTGCTGCCGGGCAGCGCCTTCACCTCGCGCGTCACGCTGCCGACGGTGCGATTGCGGTCCGTGCGGGCCCCGCCGAGCAGCAGGTCGCGGATGTGCACGAAGCCCAGCACGTCGTCCTGACCCCGGCCCACGACGGGGTAGCGGGAGTGCGGTGAGTCCGCGGCGGTCCTCGCGGCCTTGCTCACCGTGGTCGACGCGTCCAGGAAGGTGACCTCGGTGCGGGGCACCATGACCTCGCTGATCGAGCGCTCGCCGGCGGCGAAGACGTCGTCGATGAGGCGCCGTTCGTCGGTGGACAGTGACTCGTGAGCAGCGACCAGCCCGCGCAGTTCCGCTTCGCTGATCGGTTCGCGCCCGGCGGTCGGATCACCGCCGAGAATTCGGACCACGAGGTCAGTGGAGCGCGACAGCAGCCAGATGAGGGGCCGGAAGGCGTTGGCCAGCCGGCTCAGCGGCGACGCGAACAGCCGCGCCGCGGACTCGGCACGTTGCAGCGCCAGCCGCTTGGGTACCAGCTCGCCGAGCACCAGCGTGACGAATGAGATGAGCAAGGTGACGCCGATGATGCCGGTGACCCCGGCCAGGCCCCTGCTCCACCCGTGCCGGACCAGCGCGTCGCGCGCCTCGCCGGAGAGCGTCACCGCGCCGTACGCGCTGGAGAGCAGCGCGGTCGAGGTCACGCCGATCTGCACGGCCGCGAGGAAGCGGTTGGGGTCGCTGGTGAGTTTCGCGACGGCCGCACCGCGGTGGCCGGTCTCGGCGAGGCTGCGCACCTGGCCTTCGCGCAGCGAAACGAGGGCGATCTCGGCGGCGACGAACACGCCCTCGATGAGGATGAGCACCAAGACGATGCCGATGTTGAGCAGCGTCTGACCGGCCACCCGGGCAGTCTAGGGCGCTCAGCGCTCAGGCCGTGGCCACCGAGCAGCGCCGCGTTGGCGGCCGCACCCGCCGCGC
>JAYTRE010000038.1:0-2089 GCA_043746395.1 Pseudonocardiales bacterium | reverse complement strand
GGGGCACTCGGTGCACGTGATCGGCAAGGACGTCCCCGACGACTTCGTGCCGCCGGTAGGCATGACGGTGTCGACGGTGGGTGCCGCGAGCCCGTTCAGGTCCACGGGGAACACCCGCCGGCTCTCGCCACCGCTGCGGCTGGCCCGGTGGCTGTTGCTGCCGCGCCACCGCAACGCGGTATTCAGGTCGTGGGCCCGCGGCGCGGTGGCCGACGGGCAGCGGCGCGAGTTCGACGTCGTGCACGCGCATGACTTCACAGCGCTGGCAGCGGCCGCGGAGCTCGCCGCGGCGCACGGCGTGCCCTATGTGTACGACAGCCACGAGCTCTGGTTGGGCCAGCAGCGGCAGTACCGGCCGACGCCCTTGCAGGACCGGCGCGAGCGGCATCTCGAGCGGCGGCTCGGCGCAGCCGCAGCAGCGGTGATCACGGTCGGCGACGGTGTGGCCGAGGCCCTGCGCCGCGACTACGGCTGGTCCGGCATCGTCGTGGTGCGCAACTCGTTCCCGCCCGCCGCCGACGACCCGCCGCCACTGGCCGCACCCGCTGGCATCGCCTACGTCGGGCGGATCGACGGCCAGCGCGAGCTCGAGACCGTCGTGGCCGCGGCCCGGTTGCTGCCCGACCTGCCGGTATTCCTGATCGGTCCGGCGGACGACTCCTGGCTGGGCCGGCACCTGGCCGAGCTCGACGCCGCCCACGTGCGGGTGGGGGAGGCGCTGCCACTGGAGCAGGCCACGACGAGGCTGCGCGAGGTCGGTCTGTCGCTGGTGACGCTCACCGCGGGTCACGAGAACCACCTTGTAGCGCTGCCGAACAAGCTGTTCCACGCGGTGCAGGCAGGCGTCCCGGTGATCGCGTCCGACCTGCCGGAACTCGCCCGTGCTGTCCGGGCCCACGACATCGGCGAGCTGTACTCCCCGGGTGACGTTGCCGGTCTCGTGGGAGCCGTCCGGCGGGCCGTCGCGCGCTACCCGGAACTGGTCTCGAATGTGAGGAGGGCCCGGCCGGAAATGTCGTGGCGGGCCGACGCCGTAGCCTTGGTGGGTCTCTACGACCGTTATCCTTGGGGCCATCCGGTGCGGGGAAAGCGCCGGAGCGGCTCCAATCCGGAAGGTCCCTGAGTGCCCAAGCCCATGGTCGAGGAGTACCTCGGCGAGTACCACGTCTACGAGCGGCACCGGGCGGGCCTGCCCCAGCTCAAGCCGTACTTCCGGGAGATGTGGCGCCGACGTGACTTTGCAATCGAGATGGGTCATACGACCATCCGGGCTGGGAACAGCGAGACGGTCCTGGGCGTCCTGTGGAACGTCCTCAATCCGCTCCTCCTCGCGGCCGTCTACTACCTGCTCGTCGCCGTCCTGTCCGGAAGTCGCAAGCTGCCGGACGACTACTTCCCGCACCTGCTGGCCGGGCTGTTCGCGTTCAACTACATCGCCGGCTGCATGCACGGTGGCGCCAGCTCGGTGACGGCTGCCGGCAAGATCATCATGAACACGGCCTTCCCGCGCATGCTGCTGCCCTTGTCAGCGGTCTACATCGCGGTCCGACGGTTCCTGCCGACGTTGGTCGTCTACTACATCGTCTTCCTGATTGCGGGCGTCTACCACGACTGGAAGGGCGTCGGCTTCAGCTCGGCCAACCTGCTGGCGATTCCGATGTTCCTGCTGCTGATCGTCTTCGGTGCGGGCATGTCGATGCTGCTGGCCACGTCGCAGGTCTACTTCCGCGACACCTCGAGCTTCATGCCCTACTTCCTGCGGATCTGGCTCTACGTCTCGCCGGTCCTGTGGTACCCCGACCAGGGCAAGAAGGCGTTGCTGAAGCTTGAGTTCCTCAACCCGCTGTTCTCCCTGCTGGGTGGCTACGGGGACCTGCTCGTCCGCGGGCAGCTGATCTCCCTCAACATGTGGATCACGGCACTCGGGTGGGCCCTCGCGTCGCTGGTGATCGGTGCGCTGGTCTTCATGATTAGGGAGCGCGACTTTGCAGTCCGACTCTGACCTCGTCGTCAGCGTCCAAGACGTGAGCATCACGTACCGGACCACCTTCGAGAAGCGACCGACGCTCAAGGACGCCCTGCTGCGCCT
>JAYTRE010000037.1:0-7952 GCA_043746395.1 Pseudonocardiales bacterium | reverse complement strand
TACACGCTGCGGGTGCGCGCCATCGATGCGAGCGGTACCCCGCAGAGCTCTCAGCGCCGCCCGCCGTTTCCCGGTGCGGCGAGCGGGCTGCACACCATCACGGTTCGGGCCCGGTGAACCGCGCGGGCCCGGATTACGAAGTGAGCATCATGAACGCCATCGCGCGCTGGTCACTGACCCTGCTCGTGGTAGTCGGGCTCGCTATCGACGCCTACAACCACCTGCACGTCGCCTCCAACTACTCGTTTAACACGACGAGCACGATCAGCGAGGCGACGCTGTTCCGCATCGAGGCCGCGCTGGCGATCGTCGCGGCGGTCGCCGTCATTGTGTGGGCGAACCGGTGGAGTGCCGCGTTTGCGCTCGCGGTGGCCGCCGGTGGGCTGGCCCTGCTACTTCTCTACCGCTACGTCGACGTCGGTACGATCGGCCCGCTGCCGAACATGTATGAGCCGGCGTGGAACGTCCCGGGCAAGAAGTGGAGCGTTGCCGGTGAAGTCCTGGCCACCGTCGGGGCGTTCGGTCTGCTCGGCGGGCACCTGATCCGGGCACGCCGTCCTGCGCGGCATTGACCGCGCGCCGATCGGTGCTGGCTACGCTGACCCGGTGACCGCACCGCCGCCGCTCGGACGCAGCTGGGCCGCCCGGTTGCCGAGCTGGCGGAAGGGCCGGGACAACACGACCGAGCCGCCCTTCGACGCGACGAGTTGGACGGGCGCGCTCGTGGTCATGCTGGCTGTGGCCGCGGTGCCGTGGCTCGTGCAGATCGTCAACGTGGCCGAGCACTACTCACTCAACCAGTTCGGCCTGCGCCCGCGGCGCCTGGACGGGTTATGGGGGGTGCTCGCCGCCCCGCTGCTGCACCAGAGCTGGGGGCAGCTCGGCTCAGACACCGTCTCGGTCGTGCTCATCGGCTGGGTGCTGCTGCTTGCCGGGGTGCGCAGCTGGCTCACCGTGTCCGCGATCGTGCTCGTCGTCGGTGGGCTGCTCACCTGGCTGGTCGCTCCGAGCGGTGAGCTGGTCGGGGCTAGCGGCATCGTGTTCGGCTGGCTGGGCTACCTCATCGCGCGGGCCTACTTCTCCCGCAAGATCCGGTGGATCCTCGTGGCCGCTTTCGTGGTGTTTCTCTTCGGCGGGCTGCTGTTGGGGTTGTTGCCCACCTTCGGTGCGCACGTGCCGTGGCAGGCGCACGGCAGCGGCTTCGCGGCCGGCATCCTGGCGGGCGCGGTGCTGCACCCGCGGCGGCCGCGCCGGCCTGAAGCGGTCGGCCCGACGGGTCCCGCCGTATCCTGACGCGATGCCCATCCCGAACCTCGACGCGCCGATCGGCATGGTCGACTCGGGGGTCGGTGGTCTGACGGTGGCCCGCGCCGTGCTCGACCAGCTGCCCCACGAGACCCTGCACTACGTCGCCGACACCGCCAACGGCCCGTACGGCCCCCAGCCCATCGCCGCAGTACGGGCCCACGCCCTGCGCGTAATGGACGAGCTGGTGGCAAGCGGCGTCAAGGCGCTGGTGATCGCCTGCAACAGCGCGAGCGCGGCCTGCCTGCGCGATGCGCGGGAGCGCTATGACGTGCCGGTGGTGGAGGTCATCGCCCCGGCGGTGCGGCGCGCGGTTGCCGCGACCCGCACCGGCCGGGTCGGGGTCATCGGGACCGTGGCCACGGTCACCAGCCGGGCCTACGAGGACGCCTTCGCCGCCGCCCCGGACATCGAGGTGACCAGCGCCGCGTGCCCGCGCTTCGTGGAGTTCGTCGAGCGGGGGGTCACGGGCGGCCGGGAGCTGCTGGGCCTTGCCGAGTCATACCTGGCCCCGCTCAACCGTGCCGGCGTGGACACCGTGGTGCTCGGCTGCACGCACTACCCGTTGCTCACCGGGCTGCTGTCGGTCGTCGTCGGAGAGAATGTAACGCTCATCTCGAGCGCGGAGGAGACGGCCCAGGACGTCTACCGGATGCTCACCCGCACCGGCTTGCTGCGCCCGGACGACCGGCCGCCACCGGAGCACGTGTTCCGCTCCACCGGCGACACCGAAACCTTTGTGCAGCTCAGCCACCGGTTCCTCGGGCCGGAGATCGCCACGACCGCCCCGGTCTCGGGAGGTGGCGGATGAAGCTGACCGTGCTCGGCTGCTCGGGCAGCATGCCCGGCCCCGATTCGCCTGCGTCGGGCTACCTGCTGGAGGCCGAGGGCTACCGCCTTGTCCTGGACCTGGGGCATGGCGCGTTCGGTGCCCTGCAACGCTACGTGGACCCGGCCGAGGTGGACGCAATCGTGGTGTCGCACCTGCACGCCGACCACTGCATCGACCTCACCGCCTACATCGTCGCGCTGCGCTACGGCGCCTCGCAGTACCGGCTGAGCGGGCCCGCGGGACGCATTGCGCTCATCGGACCGGCGGGCACCCGCGACCGGCTGGAGGCCGCCTACGACCCGCTGGCCCGCAAGCTCGGCCTGCACGAGCTGTTCGGCTTCGCCACGCCCGTCGGCGGCGAACTGGGACCGTTCGCGGTGTCGTTCGCGCGGGTGAGCCACCCGGTGCCCACGACGGCGGTGCGCTTCACCCATGGCGACCGCACGCTGGTCTACTCGGCCGACACGGGGGAAAGTGACGCGCTCGTCACGCTGGCCGACGGTGCGGATGTGCTGCTGTGCGAGGCCTCCTTCGGGCCGGACGACACGTACATCCCCGGCCTGCACCTCACCGGCAAGCAGGCCGGCGAGCATGCCGACCGCGCTGGCGTCGAACGGCTGATCGTCACCCACGTGCCGCCGTGGGGGTCCCGCCAGGATGCTGCGGACGAGGCCGCGACCGCCTTTGCCGGTCCGGTCGAGATCGCCCAGCCGGGTGCCCAATACGAGATCTGAGCGTGCGCCGCGTGCGGCGTCCCCTGACCCTGCGGTGCCACCGGCGGACTGTGGCGCTCAGGGGGCCCGCCGGCGTCACCGCATAAGCTCGCGGGCATGTCTCGTCCCGACGGTCGCGCCGCCGACCAACTCCGCCCGATCACCATCACCCGCGACTGGCAGAAATACGCGGAGGGCTCGGCACTGATCGCGTTCGGCGACACCCGGGTGCTCTGCGCCGCATCCGTCGTGCAGGGCGTGCCGCGCTGGCGCAAGGGCAGTGGCCTGGGCTGGGTCACCGCCGAGTACTCGATGCTGCCTCGGGCCACCCTCACCCGCAACGACCGCGAGTCGGTCAAGGGCCGGATCGGCGGACGCACCCACGAGATCTCTCGACTGGTCGGCCGCTCGTTGCGGGCCGCGATCGATCTCGCGGCTCTCGGCGAGAACTCGATCTCCATCGACTGCGATGTGCTCCAGGCTGACGGTGGCACCCGCACCGCGGCGATCACCGGCGCCTACGTCGCGCTCGCCGACGCCATCAGGTGGCTCGACGCGAAAGGCGCGCTCGCCCAGCCTGCGCCGCTGGTGCATTCGATCTCGGCCGTCTCAGTCGGGATCATCGATGGCGAACCTCGGTTGGACCTCAGGTACGACGAGGACGTCCATGCCGAGACCGACATGAACGTCGTGGTCACGGGCACCGGCGACTTCGTCGAGGTGCAGGGCACCGCCGAGCGCCAGCCGTTTCGTCGTGACGAGCTGGACGCGCTGCTTGAGCTCGCTGTCGCCGGCTGCGCGCAGCTCACGTCCCTGCAGCAGCAGGCTCTTGCTTCGTGACCCGGCTGCTGCTCGCGAGCCGTAACCGCAGCAAGCTCGTCGAGCTGCGGCGCATCCTGGCCCCCGCGCTACCGGAGCTTCAGGTGCTGGGTCTGGACGACGTCGAGCCCTATGACGAGGTGCCCGAGTCGGGTGCGACGTTCGCGGACAACGCGCTGATCAAGGCCCGCGAAGGGTATACCCGCACGGGCCTGCTCACGGTCGCGGACGACTCCGGGCTCACCGTGGACGCGCTCAACGGGATGCCCGGGGTGCTGTCGGCGCGCTGGGCCGGAGCCGCGCGCGACGACGCGGCCAACATGCGGTTGCTGCTCGAACAGCTGGCCGACACCCCCGCCGACCGCCTCGGCGCGGCGTTCGTCTGCGCCGCCGCGCTCGTCGGGGCCGGTGAGCAGCTCGTCGTGCAGGGCCGCCTGCCGGGCCGCCTCGTGCGCGAACCTCGCGGGGACAATGGCTTCGGCTACGACCCGATCTTCGTCCCGGCCGGCCTGGACATCACCAGCGCCGAGCTTTCCGACGAGCGCAAGGACGCGATCAGCCACCGCGGGCAGGCGCTGCGGGAGCTGACTGCCCACCTGGTGGGAGCCCGCCTGCCCGGGTGAGCGCGCGAACCCGCCCGGCGCCGCGGATAGAGTCGGGGAAGACGATCCCTCGACGAGACAGGAGACCCACCGTGACTACCGCCTGGGCCGCACCAGATGCGTCCAGCCCGCTTGTCCCCATCAGCATCGACCGGCGCGAGGTCGGTGCCTCCGACGTGAAGATCGAGATCAAGTACTGCGGTATCTGCCACTCCGACCTGCACACCGCCCGCGACGAGTGGGGCGGCAGCAGCTACCCGGTGGTACCCGGCCACGAGATCGTCGGCCGGGTCGCGGAGATCGGCGCCAACGTGACCCGTCACCAGGTCGGTGACCTGGTCGGCGTCGGATGCCTGGTGGGCTCGTGCGGACACTGTGACGAGTGCCGCGACGGGCTGCAGAACTACTGCAGCAACGGTGCGGTGTGGACGTACAACAGCCCCGACCCGCACGGTACGGCGCCACGCACCTACGGCGGCTACTCCGGTGAGATCGTGGTCGCCGAGGACTTTGTCGTGGCGATTCCGGCCGGGATCGACCCCGCGTCCGCCGCGCCGATCCTGTGCGCCGGCATCACCGTCTACTCGCCGATGCGCCACCACGGGGTCGGCCCCGGCACCCACGTCGGCGTGGCCGGCTTCGGTGGGCTCGGCGGCATGGCCGTCAAAATCGCCAAGGCGCTGGGCGCCGAGGTCACGGTGATCACCCGCACCGACCGCAAGGCCGCCGACGCACTCAAGGCCGGCGCCGATCACGTGCTGGTTTCCTCCGATCCAGGTCAGCTGCAGGCCGGGGCCCGATCGCTCGACCTGATCCTCAGCACGATCCCATCGAGCCACGACCTGAACCCCTACCTGAGGCTGCTCAAGCGCGACGGCCGCTACGTCGTGCTCGGGGCGGTCGAACCGCTGCGTGAGCCGATCCACGGCGGCCTGCTCGTCCGCACCCGGGTGGCCGTCACCGGGTCGCTCGTCGGTGGCCTACCCGAGACCCAGGAGGTGCTCGACTTCTGTGCCGAGCACGGCATTTGCGCCGACGTCGAGGTCATCGGCGTGGACGGCATCAATGCCGCCTACGACGAACTCGCCGCGGGCGACCCCGGTTTCCGCTACGTCATCGACCTGGGCACGCTCCAGTCGCGCTAGGCGTGGCGTGCGGACGGTCCTGCGGCTACGCCGGCGAGGCGGCCGAACCGCCCGCTGCATCGCGCAGCTGGCGGACCTGGGCAAGGATGTGTTCGATCGCCGCATCCTGGGCCTGCAAGTGGGCCTGGATGGTCTTGGATTCCGCCAAGATCGCGGTGGCATCGTCATAGGTGGCCTGCGAGCGCTGGTCTGCGGCGGCGGCCTGCACGTTCTGCCCGACCATGATGATGGGGAGTAGCACGAGCTGCAGGAATGTCTGGGCGATCCAGCTGACGATGATCAGCTTGTTGCCACTGGAGAAGGCCGAGGGTGCGCTGACGAGAGCGATCACGGTGAACAGGTAGGCCGACCACATCGTGCCCACGATCACCGTGATCTTGAGGCCGACCTTGGTGTTGAACCGGCCCACCGGCCCGGGGCCGTGCAGCTGCTGTGCGGCGGCCGCGACGGTCGGCGCGCCCGAGTCCTGGCGAGCGGTGACGTGCGGGTGCGGGACGTAGTCGAACAGATCAGGCATGGGCACAGACTGGCACGGCCGCGCCCGAATTGGCGCGTGCAGCGTGCCGATCCGGCTCAGGTGTCGAGTAGCTTCCAGGTATGGCCCAGGAGTTGGAGTTCGTCGACGAAACCTGGTCGAGTGCGCTCGCGCTCGTGGCGCACCCCGACGATCTGGAGTACGGCACGGCGGCGGCGATCGCCCGCTGGACCGCTCAGGGCAAGCGGGTCGTGTACTGCCTCGCCACGTCCGGGGAGGCGGGCATCGACGGGGTCTCGCCGGAGGAGGCCGGACCGCTGCGCGAGGAGGAGCAGCGCGCGTCGGCCGCGGTCGTGGGTGTCGACGTGGTCGAGTTCCTCGGCTACCCCGACGGAGTGCTCGAGTACGGGCTGGCGCTGCGCCGTGACATCGCGCGTGCGGTGCGTCGACACCGTCCCGATGTGGTGATCACCGGCAACTACCACGGGTCGTGGGGTCCAGGAGCACTGAACCAGGCCGACCACATCGCGCTCGGACGGTCGGTTCTGGACGGGGTGCGCGATGCTGCCAACCGATGGGTGTTCCGCGAGTTGCTCGACGAAGGTTTGCCGCCGTGGCACGCCAAGCAGGTCCTGGTCGCCGGCGGCCCGGGCGTGACGCATGCCGTCGACGTGAGCGATCACTTCGACGACGGGGTGCACTCCCTGGAGGCGCATGCGCAGTACCTGCAGGGGCTGGGCAACCATCCGATGGCCGAGCCGCGCGAGTTCCTCGAGTCCTTCGCCCGCGCGACGGGCAGCCGGATCGGGTGCCGGTTCGCCGTGGCGTTCGAGGTGCTCTCGGTCTGAGCGCCGATTGTGCAACTTTCGGCCCCGTCAGGCGGCCAGACGTTGCACGATTGGGAAGTGGCGGTGTGGAAGAGTCCGCAGCGTGGGATCTTCGCCGCCGTACGGACCGCCGCCGTACGGGCCGCCGGGGTATCCGCCGCCCGGGTACCCGCCGCAGCCTGACTCGCTCCCGGCACTCGATCGCACGATGGCGCAGCAGCGCGCCATGGACGCCGCCCCGTGGGGTTGGCGGCCCGTGCTCATTCCCTGCCTCGCCCTAGTGGTGTTGGTCGTCGCCGGATCCGTCCTGACCCACCTGATCCGGCCCTCGACCTTCGACGGACAGCTGGCCTGGGCGGTCACCGCGAACGTCGCCGCCCAAGGGCTGCTCGCGGCCGCGATCTGGTTCGCCGGCCGCGACATCGCCGCCCGCTACGGCGGCTGGGGGCCCGCGTTCGGCTGGCGGCGGCCGCAACTCATGGATGCCGCCTATGCCGCGGTCGGCGTCGGTGTCGCTCTCATTGCCCGCATCGTGGTCGCCGTCGTCGCGAACGCACTGACACATGGCCGGGCCACGACCGAGTCGCAGAACGTGCACATCCACACGGCCTCGCTGGCTGTTGCCGCGCTGCTGGTGTTCGTAACGGTGCTGTGCGCGCCGCCGATCGAGGAGCTGATGTTTCGCGGCCTCCTACTGCGCACCTTCCTGCGCCGGATCGGTTTCTGGCCGGCTGCCCTGGCCTCGTCGGTGGTCTTCGGTGCCTTCCACACCTATGAGGTCAACACGCTCGCGGGCGCGATCACCCTGGCCTGTTCTGTCGGAGTAATGGGGTTAACCAACTGTGTCCTGGTCCGGCTCAGCGATCGCGTGACGCCGGGCATCTTCGTACACGCGTCGCTCAACGGTCTGGCCGCCTTGGTCCTCATCGCCCAGGCCGGGCGGTGATCGTCCCCACATGCGTTCGGCATGCTCTCCCGAACTTGCGACATGTCGTGCGAGTAGCGCGGTAACAGCCGCTCGATGACGGTCCGGTCGCCGTGGGTCATCGGGCGCATTGACGTAACCACCCGGAAAGTGTGCAGTGCCTGCAACGCGGGTAGTGCGCACGACGTCATCCTGTTGGGGTCTCGCACAGGAGTTGGCCATGAGCTGGGAGCGACCGAGCGTGCTCGCCGCCATTCTCGCGACGGTGGTACTGGCGGCTGCGTGCGGACAGGCCGGCCGCGCCAGGTC
>JAYTRE010000036.1:0-3475 GCA_043746395.1 Pseudonocardiales bacterium | reverse complement strand
CTATCCCCACCGTCGTGCTGCGCCCCGGCGAGGCCGCCACCACGACCCTCACCGACTTCTCCACCTGCCAGGCCCCGCTGTCAGACACCGTCCGGGTCTACCCGCCGGAGTCGCTCCAGTTCCTGGACCTGCCCTTGAGCATGCGGGGCTGCGCCCTCAGCGTTGACCCGGTACGGCACGCCTGAGCCTTGTCGTTCGGGTACGGCAGGATGGACAGCCGTGACCTACACCGCAGACCCGGACCGCTACCGCTCGATGCTCTACCGCCGCTGCGGCCGCAGCGGCATCAAGTTGCCCGCGATCTCGCTCGGGCTGTGGCACAACTTCGGCGACGATCGCCCGCTGGAGACCCAGCGGGCGATCCTGCGGCGCGCCGTGGATCTGGGCATCACCCACCTTGATCTCGCCAACAACTACGGACCGCCCTACGGTGCGGCGGAGACCAACTTCGGCCGGCTGCTGAGCTCGGACTTCGCGCCGTACCGGGACGAGTTGTTCATCTCGACGAAGGCCGGCTGGGACATGTGGCCCGGCCCGTACGGCGAGTTCGGGTCCCGCAAGTACCTGCTCGCGAGCCTCGACCAGTCGCTGGGCCGGCTCGGCCTGGACTACGTCGACGTCTTCTACTCCCATCGCTTCGACCCGGACACCCCGCTCGAGGAGACGATGGGAGCCCTGGACACCGCGGTGCGTTCCGGCCGCGCCCTCTATGCGGGCATCTCGTCCTACTCGCCCCAGCGCACGCTGGAGGCCGCCTCGATCCTGCGGGAGCTCGGCACGCCGCTGTTCATCCACCAGCCCTCGTACTCGATGCTCAACCGCTGGATCGAAGGCGGCCTGCTCGACGTGCTTACCGACGTCGGGGCCGGGTGCATCGCGTTCTCCCCGCTGGCCCAAGGGATGTTGACCTCCAAGTACCTCGACGGCGTGCCGGCCGGCTCGAGGATGGCGGCGAACTCGTCACTGTCGCCTGAGCTGCTCACCGAGCAGAACCTCACCCAGCTCCGCGCCCTTGCCACGCTCGCGCGCACCCGGGACCAGTCGCTGGCCCAGCTCGCGCTGGCCTGGGCGCTGCGTGACGAGCGCGTGACGTCGGTGCTCGTCGGGGCGTCGAGCGTGCGCCAACTGGAGGACAGCGTCGCCGCCTTGGACCGCCTCGACTTCACCGCCGACGAGCTCGCCCAGATCGACACGCACGCCGTGGAGGGCGGCATCGACCTGTGGCGGGCAAGCAGTACGTCCTGACCGCGCGCAGCGAGGCACCGTGGGAACGCACGGCGCCGCCGACGTGGCTGCTGGTCACCGCCCTCGTGCTCACCGGCATCTCGATGCGCACGGCGGTGACGAGCCTCGGCGCGGTGCTCGACGACGTGCAGCGGGGCCTGCACACGAGCAGCGGGCTGGCCGGGCTGGTGACCACGCTGCCGGTGATCTGCTTCGCCGGGCTGGGGGCGGCGACCCCGCGGCTGGCCCACCGGATCGGGCCCCAGCGCCTGCTCGTCGCGGCTCTCATCGCGACAACCGTGGGGCTCGCGCTGCGCGTCACGGTCGGCTCGATCTGGGTGTTCGCGGCCCTGAGCCTGCTCGGACTCACGGGCGGGGCGGTGAGCAACGTCCTGCTGCCGAGCCTGGTCAAGCGGTACTTCCCCACCCGGATCGGCCGCATGACCGCCGTCTACACCACCTCGCTCTCGGTGGGCACCACGGCCGCCGCCGGGCTCACGGTGCCGATCGGCGACCTCGGCGACGGCTGGCGGCTGGGGCTCGGTTCGTGGGCCTTGCTCACGGCGGTGGCGGTGCTGCCCTGGCTGCCGACGCTGCGCGCCGACCGCCCCGAGCCCGGGGTCGCGCGTGGGCTGTCCGCCGCCGCACTGGTGCGCAGCCGCACGGCGTGGCTGCTCACGGTGTTCTTCGCCTTCCAGGCATTCCAGGCCTACATCGCCTTCGGCTGGTTCGCCAAGTTCCTGCACGGGCACGGGACCAGCTCGGGCACTGCGGGCTGGATGGTGGCCGTGCTGTCCGCCGTGTCCATCCCGGTGTCGATGGTCGTGCCCAACGTCAACCCCCGCCACTACCGGGCGGTGATCGCCGGGCTCAGCGCGGCCTACCTGGCGGCCTACCTCGGGCTGGCCGCAGCGCCCGCGAGCGGGGCCTGGCTGTGGATGGTGCTGGCCGGGATCGGCGGCGGCACCTTCCCCGTTGCGCTCACCATGATCGGGCTACGGGCGCGCACCGCGGAGACGACGGCCGCGCTGTCGGCGTTCGTCCAGGCGATCGGCTACCTCGTTGCCGGGACCGGCCCGTTGCTGTTCGGCATGCTCTACGGCTCGACGCAGAGCTGGTCGCTGCCGCTGGCGTTGCTGTTCGGCGCGTTGGCCATCTCCTTCCTGACCGGCTGGCAGGTGTGCCGCCCGACGGTCGTCGACGACGAGCTGGCAGCATCCCCGAGATGACCGAACCCGACCCGCAGGGCTTACGCCGCCACGACTTCACCGTGAGTCGCGTGCTGCCCACCCGCTGGTCGGACGAGGACGCCTACGGGCACGTGAACAACGTCGTGCACTACTCGCTGTTCGACACCGCGGTGAACGGCTGGCTCATCGAGGCCTGCGCGCTCGACATCCGCGCCCTGCCGGCTATCGGGCTGGTCGTCGAGACCTCGTGCCGATACTTTGCCCCGCTGCGCTTCCCGGTGGCCGTGACTGCGGGCGTCGCCCTCGAACGGCTCGGCTCGAGCAGCGTGACCTATCGGCTCGCCCTGTTCGGGGCCGGCGACCCACCGGCGGCCGTCGGACGCTTCGTGCACGTCTACGTCGACCGCGAGACGCGGCGCCCGGTGCCGGTGCCGCCCGAGATCCGCGCGGCGCTGGCAACCCTCCAGCCGTCGAGCCCGGCGGGCCCGCTCCGTCCGCGCGAGCAATCGTCGCCGTAGCCGGCGCGGTAGCGCCGTCCAGTCCGCCGCTCAGCCGACAGCGTCCGCGGCGGCCCGGCCGGCGGTCCGGCCGCTGAACAGGCAGCCGCCGAGGAAGGTCCCCTCCAGCGACCGGTAGCCGTGCATGCCGCCGCCGCCGAAACCTGCCACCTCGCCCGCTGCGTACAGCCCGGGCAGCGGCACCCCGCCGGCCTGCAACACCCGCGAGCGCAGGTCAGTCTCCAGGCCGCCGAGTGTCTTGCGGGTGAGAATATTCAGGCGCACCGCGATCAGCGGGCCGGCTTTTGGATCGGTGAGCTTGTGCGGTGCGGCGATCCGGCTGATCCGGTCGGCGAGGTAGGAGCGCGCCTGCCGCATCGCCATCACCTGCAGGTCCTTGGTGTAGCGGTTGTCCAGCTCACGGTCCCGGCCAAGGACCTCGCGGCGCACCGTGGGGGCGTCCAGCACGGGCGTCTCAGTGAGCTCGTTCATTTTCTGGATCAGCTCATCGAGGGTGTCCGCCGAGACGAAGTCGACGCCGCGATCGAGGAACTCCCGCACCGG
>JAYTRE010000035.1:0-1852 GCA_043746395.1 Pseudonocardiales bacterium | reverse complement strand
ACGGTGCGGGCCTTCGTGCCGGGCGTCGACGAGCTGGCCTGGCTGCGGGTGAACGCCGCGGCCTTCGCCACGCATCCCGAGCAGGGTCGCTGGACTCGCGAGGACCTGCTCGCCCGCGAGGCCGAGCCGTGGTTCGACCCCGCCGGCTTCCTGCTCGCTGTCCGAGACACCGATGCCGCCCTGCTCGGGTTCCACTGGACGAAGATCCATGACGACGGCACCGGGGAGGTGTACGTACTGGGCATCGACCCCGCGGCGCAGGGCCTCGGCCTGGGGGCGAGCCTGCTTCGCCTCGGCCTCGACCGGCTGCGCGAGCGGGGTTGCACCCAGGTGCTGCTCTACGTCGACGGGGACAACCGCGCCGCGAGGGCCCTCTACGCAGGCGCCGGTTTTGTCGAGCACGACGAGGACAGTCAGTGGCGGCGCCGTTCACCTGCCATTAACCTCACGCACCCCGTCAGGCCATCTGACCCTCCTAGCGTCGCTGGGGAGTGAGCCGGGCGCGAAGGGAAACTGCAGGCGATGGCCAAGCGCATCGAGGCACAGAACCTCAACATGTACTACGGCAAGTTCCTCGCCGTCAGCGACGTGAACTTCACCATCGCGCCCCGCTCGGTGACCGCCTTCATCGGGCCCTCCGGCTGTGGCAAGTCGACGGTGCTGCGCACGCTCAACCGCATGCACGAGGTGATTGCCGGGGCTCGCGTGCAGGGCAACGTCCTGCTTGACGGGGACGACATCTACGCGAGCGACGTCGACCCGGTGAACGTGCGCCGCACCATCGGCATGGTGTTCCAGCGGCCCAACCCGTTTCCGACCATGTCCATCTCCGACAACGTCGCCGCCGGGCTCAAGCTGCAGCGCGGGCGGGTGAGCAAGGCCGAACTGGACACGGTGGTGGAGCAGTCGCTGCGCGCCGCGAACCTCTGGACCGAGGTGAAGGACCGACTCAGCAAGCCCGGCGCGGGCCTGTCCGGCGGCCAGCAGCAGCGGTTGTGCATCGCACGAGCGATCGCGGTCGAACCGCAGGTGCTGCTGATGGACGAACCCTGCTCGTCGCTGGATCCGATCTCGACACTGGCGATCGAGGATCTCATCCAGACGCTGAAGGAGCAGTACACCATCGTGATCGTCACCCACAACATGCAGCAGGCGGCGCGGGTGTCGCAGCGGACCGGGTTCTTCAACCTGGCCGGCGTCGGACAGCCCGGTCAGCTCGTCGAGATGGACGACACCGAAAAGATCTTTTCCAACCCCTCGGATCAGCGCACCGAGGACTACATCTCGGGTCGCTTCGGCTGAGCGTCCCGCCGGGGTGCAATGAGCCGGCCCGAGGTTGTGGCGGCGCGGTAAGATCTCGCTATTGATTGCTGATCAATAAGCGTGCGGCGCGGTTGATCCTGGGTGCGGGTGGGTGCGCAGTGTCCGACTACGACGTGTTGGTGATCGGGTCCGGCTTCGGGGGCAGCGTCACCGCCCTGCGGCTCACCGAGAAGGGCTACCGCGTCGGGGTCCTCGAGGCCGGCCGGCGGTTCACCGCCGACACCCTGCCCCGGAACTCCTGGCAACTGCGCGACTTCATCTGGGCACCCAAGCTGGGCCTGACCGGCATCCAGCGGATCCACCTGCTCAAGGACTGCCTGATCCTGGCCGGGGCCGGGGTGGGTGGCGGCTCGCTCAACTACGCGAACACGCTCTACGAGCCGCTGCAACCCTTCTACGACGACCCGCAGTGGGCGCACATCACCGACTGGCGCGACGAGCTGGCGCCGCACTACGCCCAAGCGAAGCAGATGCTCGGGGTCGTCACCAATCCAACGCTCACGCCGAGCGACCTGGAGATGCAGCGGCT
>JAYTRE010000034.1:0-1908 GCA_043746395.1 Pseudonocardiales bacterium | reverse complement strand
CCGCTGACCATCCGGGCGTACCGCATGGGTTGGTACGGCGGGGCCGGCGCCCGGCTCGTCTGGGAGTCGCCGGTGCTCAGTCCCCCGCCGATCAGCCCGGACTCCCCGAGCACGAGGACCACCCTGGTCAGCCCCGGCTGGCCCACCCTGGTGCGGCTCCCAGTGGGCCCGACCTGGACCCCGGGGGTGTACCTGATCGACACGGTCATCGCCGGAGCGGTATCGGGTTCCGCCCCGCTGGTAGTGCGGTCCGGCGGTGCCGCGGCACCGTACGTCATGGTGCACAGCACGCTGACGTGGGCGGCGTACACCAGCTACGGCGGCACGAACCTGTACCGGGGTCCAGGGGGCCGCTCCGCGCGGGCGCTGCAGACAGCCCTTGCCCGGCCGACGACCGGCGACGGGCTCGCCCAGTTCGTCTACAACGAGCTCCCGCTGGTGCAGTTCGCCGAGCGGCTCGGTCTGCCCGTCGACCATGTGACGGACATCGACCTCGACGCCCGGCCCTCGCTGCTCGTCGGACATGCGACGGTGATCCTGCCGGGGCACAACGAGTACTGGACGCTGCGCATGTACGACGCGCTAGTGGCGGCTCGGAACGATGGGATCAACATCGCCGATCTGGGCGCCAACGAGATCTACTGGCAGACCAGGATCACGCGCGACGCATCGGGGGCGGCCACCGCCATGTTCGTCGCCCGGACGCTGAAACAGGATCCGCAGGCCACCTCGCAACCGAGCACCTCGACGGTCCAGTGGAGCGCCGACCCGCTCAACCGGGATCCGACGGCCGTTATCGGCCAGGGGTACTCGGCCGTACAGGTCCGCGGTTCGATGGCGGTCCTGACGATGCCCTCCTGGCTCTCCGCCGGCACCGGTCTGTCGGTGGGCAGCCTGCTCGACGGACTGGTGGCCAACGAGGCCGACGGTGTGCAGGCCAAGGCCCCGGGAACCCCACCGAACCTGCAGGTTATCGCGGGCGGTGTCCTAATGCGGCGCGGGTTCCGCACCGAGCCGGTGACCACCACGTACTACTCCGCACCGTCCGGCGCCGCCGTCTTCGCGGCCGGCATCACCTACTGGACCTGCAACCTCAACGACGCGTGCCCGCCGGGGCTGGGCGCCGCGAGCGCGACGCGATTCGAGGTGCGCGCACTCACGGCGAACCTGCTGGAGGCCTTCGGCCGTCCGCGTTTCGGGTTCACCCACCCGTCGACGCGATTCGTGCCCGCCAGCACCGGAGCACTGCAGAAGCTGCTGCCGTCCAAGGCGGTCGGCCGCTACGGGCCCGGGGTCTGACGTTCCGAAAGGTCGGCCCACAGCCGGTCGACGGCGGCCGACAGGTCGGCGATGGTCCCGGAGTTGTCGATCACATAGTCAGCGCGGGCGAGCCGCTCCTCGCGGCTCACCTGAGCTGCCATGCGTTCGTTCATGTCCTCGGTCGTCAGTCGGCCTTCGGTGACGACGCGCTCCCTACGCAGTTCGTCGGGCGCGTCGACAACGACGATGGCGGCCCAATCCTCGGTCAGCCGGTTCTCGACCAGGAGCGGCATGTCGTATACGACGATCGAACCGCGCGGAGCCCGGGCCACGAGTTCGGCGGTCCGCTCGGCGATCCGCGGGTGCATGATCGCGTTCAGCCGTGCGAGCTGCTCCCCGTCGTTGAACACGAGCGCGGCCAGACCGGCCCGATCCAGGGCGCCGTCCGCCCGGAGGATCTCCGGACCGAACTCCGCGACAAGCAGTGGCAGCACCGGGCCCCCGGGCGACACGAGTTCCCTGGCAATGGCGTCGGCGTCGATCACGAATGCGCCGTGCGCGGCCAGCAGGGTCGCCACCGCGGACTTGCCCGAACCGATCCCACCCGTGAGACCCACACGCAACATGTCGGCAGCCTAGGGCCCGGAA
>JAYTRE010000033.1:0-18287 GCA_043746395.1 Pseudonocardiales bacterium | reverse complement strand
TTCTCGCTCCGCAAGCGTCGCTCGGTCTCATCTTCTCGCTCCGCAAGCGTCGCTCGGGTTACTGGGGCGTCCCGGCTCCATCCGCTGTCGGGTCGAGTGCCGCGGGGTCGATGCGGTAGCCCGAACCCACGACCGTGTCGATGATGGCCGGTTCGCCCAGCTTGCGGCGCAAGGTCATCATCGTGACCCGCACGGTGGTGGTGAACGGGTCGGCGTTCTCGTCCCAGACTCGGTCGAGGAGTTCCTCGCTGCTGACCACCGCGCCGTGCGCCATGAGCAGCGTCTCAAGCACGCCGAACTCCTTGCGGGTGAGATCGACCAGCCCGCCGGCCCGGGTCACGGTGCGCCGCGACGAGTCGAGCTCGATGTCACCGGCCGACAGCACCGGCGGCGCGGCCGGGGTGGTCCGCCTGCCCAGGGCACGCACCCGGGCGACGAGCTCGGCGAACGCGAAGGGCTTCGCGAGATAGTCGTCGGCGCCGAGGGCGAGGCCCTGCACCTTGTCCTCCACGGTGCCACTCGCGGTGAGCATCATGACCCGCGTCAGGACACCCTCGTCGGTCAGGCGGCGGCAGATGTCATCGCCGGACATGCCCGGCAGGTCGCGGTCGAGCACGACCACGTCGTAGCGGGTCAGGACCGCCTTGCGGTACCCGTCATCCCCATCGACGGCGACGTCGACGGCCATACCTTCCCGGCGCAGCCCGCGGGCGACCGCCTCGGCGAGCTGTACCTCATCTTCGACAACGAGGATCCGCATGTTCAGCCTCCTAGGCCTGTCCCGCTCAGCCGTTCTCGGCCGTACCGGGACGCGGCCGCGCCGGCACGTCCTCGGGTGACTCGCTGCTCGCGGGTGAAGCAACGGCGGACCACTCGACGATGCGCCGACCGATGGACTGGCCGGTGAGCCCAGCAGCGGCGCGTACCTCGGCAACCTTCCCATGAGCGAGGAAGCGCGCCGGGATGCCGATCTCGCGCGTCGGGGTGTCGACCCCGGCCGAGCGCAGCGCCTGCGCGATGCGCGAACCCACCCCGCCCACCACGACGCCGTCCTCGACGGTCACCACCAGGGCGGCGTCGGCGGCAAGCGCGACCAGCGCAGGGTCGACCGGTGTGACCCATCGCGGGTCGACGATCCGCACCGTGTAGCCGGCCTGCTGCACACTCGCTGCCGCCGCTGCCACTTCCGCGGCGACCGCACCGACCGAGACCACCAGGATGTCGACGCGGACGTCAGGTGCCGGTTCGGCGAGCACCTCAACGCCCCCGACGCGGCGCACTGCCGGCAGGTCGGGGCCTAGCGGGGTCTTCGGAAAGCGAACCACGCTCGGACCGCCCGAATAGGCCAGCGCCTCCCGCAGTTCGGTGCGCAGGGTCAGCTCGTCGCGCGGCGCCGCGATGCGGATGCCGGGCACCATACCCAGCAGGGCGAGATCCCACATGCCGTGGTGGCTGGCGCCGTCCTCGCCGGTGATCCCGGCGCGATCCAGCACGACGGTGACCGGGAGTTCGTGCAGGGCGACGTCGAGCAGCAGTTGGTCGAAGGCACGGTTGAGGAAGCTCGCGTACAGCGCGACGACGGGGTGCAGTCCGCCCGAGGCCAGCCCGGCGGCGGAGGTGAGGGCGTGCTGCTCGGCGATGCCCACGTCGTAGCAGCGGCCCGGGAAAGCTCGCTGGAACGCACCCAGGCCGGTGGGCTCGCACATGGCGGCAGTGATCGCCACGATGTCGTCGCGCTGCTCCCCGGCACGGACCAGTTCCTCCGAGAACACGCTCGTCCAGCTGCGGCCGGCGACGGCGTGCGGCGTCCCGGTCACCGGGTCGAAGCCGCGGGACTGGTGCATCTGGTCGGCCTCGTCGTTCTCGGCCGGCGCGTACCCGAACCCCTTGCGGGTCACGCAGTGCACGATCACCGGGCCGTCGTAGCCGCGGGCCAGGGTGAACGCGTGCTCCAGCGCGGCGATGTCGTGCCCGTCGACGGGACCGACGTACTTCAGCCCGAGATCTTCGAACATGCCCTGCGGTGCGAGCAGGTCCTTGATGCCGCGCTTCATGCCGTGCAGGGCGTCGTAGAGCGGCCGGCCGACGAGCGGCGTGCGCCCGAGCGCGCCCCGGACCTGGCCGAGCATCCGCTCGTAGCCCGGGCGCAGCCGCAGGCCGGCCAGGTGCTGGGCCAGCCCACCGATGGTCGGTGAGTAGGAGCGGCCGTTGTCGTTGACGACCACGATCACCGGACGGTCCGCACCCGCGATGTTGTTGAGCGCCTCCCAGCACATCCCGCCGGTGAGGGCGCCGTCGCCCACCACCGCGACGACCGGTCGCCGCTCCGCGCGCACCTCGAAGGCCTTGGCCAGCCCGTCCGCGTAGGACAGCGCGGTAGAGGCGTGGGAGTTCTCGATCCAGTCGTGCGGGCTCTCGGCCCTGCTGGGATAACCGGACAGCCCGCCGCTCTGTCGCAGGCTGTCCATCCGCTGCGCCCGGCCGGTAAGGATCTTGTGGACGTAGGCCTGGTGCCCGACGTCGAACAGGATCGGCTCGGTCGGGGAGTCGAAGCAGCGATGCAGCGCGATGGTGAGCTCGACGGCGCCGAGGTTGGGGCCCAGGTGCCCGCCGGTGCGGGCGACCTGATGCACCAGCAGATCGCGGATCTCGGCGGCCAGCAGGACGAGTTCCTCGTGACTAAGGGTGCGCAGATCGGCCGGGGAGTCGATACGGCCGAGTACGTGGGTCACAGTCCTCGATCGTACGGGTTGGGGCACGGCACCGGCCGGTTAGCGGGGCGCGACGGGCGCGTCGGGCCTGCCGGGCACCAGCAGCGCGAGGCACTCCACGTGATGGGTCATCGGGAAGGCGTCGAAGCCACGCAGGCGAGCCAGCCGCCACCCGGCGTCCAGGGCGGAGCGCACGTCACGGGCCAACGCCACCGGGTCGCAGGCGACGTAGCCGATCGCCCGGGGCGCCAGATCGAGCAGGGCAGCCAGCACCTGCCGCCCGGCACCGGCTCGAGGCGGGTCCAGGACGACGAGATCCGGTGCCGTCGCGAGGTCGGCCAGCGTGGCCGCGTCCACCCGCCCCCGCCTGACCTGCGCCCAGGGCAGGCCGCGCAGGTTCGCCTCGGCATCCCGCACCGCCTGCGCCGCTGACTCCACGCCCAGCACGCGACCGGTGGGGCCGACCGCGTCGGCGAGCGGCACGGTCAGCGCGCCCGCTCCGCAGTACAGCTCCAGCACGGTGTCGCCCGCCCGGGGCTCCAGCAGGTCGAGCAGCGCGGCCGCGAACGTCTGCGCGGCGTCGGGATGCACCTGCCAGAATCCCTCGGCCGCAGTCTCGAGGCTCCGCTCGCCGACCCGGTGCTGAACCCGGGCCGGGCCGTCGAGCACCTCGACGCGGTCAGGGGGGCGCCGGCCCCGCGCCTGCCGCCCGGGACCCGCACGATGCGCGAGCAGGCTGATCGCCCCGTCATCGCCGCGCACCGCCTCGATAGCGGTGAGACCGGGCCAGGCCCGCCGCAGCACCGCACTGTCGCCGACGCCGGGCACACCCAACGGGCAGGAACGCACCGGCTCGACTACGTGGGAGCGGTGCCGGTGCAGGCCGGGAACCCCATCGGCGCCGACCGTGAACGCGATCCGGGTCCGCCAGCTGAGCAAGCCCCCGGGCAGCGCCTCGACGCCGTGCCACAGACCCGTTACGTCCAGCCCGGCGAAGCGGCTGAAGGCAGCGCGAACGACCTCGCTCTTGAGCTGGCGTTGAGCCTCGCCCGAGGCGTGCTGCCAGTCGCAGCCACCGCACCGGCCCGGTCCGGCGTGCGGGCACGGCGGTGGCACCCGCTGCGGCGACGGCGCCAGGATCTCGACCGCATCGGCACGGCAGAAGTCACCGCCGCGGTCCTCGGTGACCAGGGCGCGCACTCGCTCGCCGGGCAACGCATGCCGGACGAACACCGCCCGGCCCTCGTGGCGGGCGATGCAGAACCCGCCGTGCCCGGGCGGCCCCACCTCGAGGTCGAGCTGCGCCCCGGCCAGCGGGCCGTCCGGGGCTCGAGTGGGGAGGGCCACGACGGCGACAATACGGGGGCGACCACGGTCGGCCGGCCGGCCGCGGCTACACAACGCGGCGCGGGGTTGTGTAGCGTCGCCTGGCCGGGCCGATGCCGTCCACGGCCGGCGCGGACCGCCCGCCAGACAGCCCCGAAAGGAGATGTGCCACGAGTGCACATCGTGATCATGGGGTGCGGGCGCGTGGGTGCCTCGCTTGCGCGCAGTCTGAGCCGGCTCGAACACAGCGTCGCAGTGATCGATCAGGACCCCTTCGCGTTCCGGCGATTAGGCGAAAGCTTCACCGGGCTGCAGGTGACCGGCGTAGGTTTCGACCGCGACACCCTCGTCGAATCGGGCATCGAGAAGGCCGGGGCCTTCGCCGCGGTCAGCAGCGGCGACAACTCCAACATCATCGCCGCGCGGGTCGCGCGGGAGACCTTCGGTGTGCAGCAGGTCGTCGCCCGGATCTATGACCCCAAGCGGGCCGAGGTGTACGAGCGGCTCGGCATCCCCACCGTCGCGACGGTGCCGTGGACCGCCGCCCGGCTGCTCAAGAGCCTCCTCGGCGAGGCGACGGCGGAGACGTGGCGCGATCCCTCCGGTGCGGTGGCGCTGGTGCATGTCGTCCCGGCCGAAGGCTGGGTGGGCCGGCCGGTCAGCGAGTTCGAGTCCCTCAGCGACAGTCGCGTCGGAATGATCACCCGGTTCGGAATCGGTGAGCTCCCCGGGGCCGCGACCGTCATCCAGGCCGGCGACAGCCTGCACGTGTTCACCACCGACGAGCACCGTGAACAGCTGCACGCCACAGCCACCCAGCCACCGGCCGGAGGACAGCAATGAGGGTCACTATCGCCGGGGCCGGGGCCGTCGGCCGGTCCATCGCCCGGGAGCTGCTCACCAACGAGCACGAGGTGCTGCTCATCGACAACGATCCCCGCAAGGTGGTGCCGGGACGGATCCCGGGCGCGGAGTGGCTGCTTGGGGATGCCTGCGAACTGGCCAACCTGGAGGACGCCCGGCTCGAGGAGTGCGAGGTGGTGATCGGAGCCACCGGGGACGACAAGGTCAACCTCGTGGTGTCGCTGCTGGCCAAGACCGAGTTCTCGGTGCAGCGGGTGGTGGCGCGCATCAACCACCCCGCCAACGAGTGGCTGTTCACCGAGGCATGGGGGGTGGACGTAGCCGTCTCCACACCCAGGGTCCTCGCGGCGCTCGTCGAGGAAGCCGTCGAGGTCGGCGACATCGTGCGCCTGTTCGGCCTGCGCGAAGGGCAGGCGAACCTGTTGGAGGTGACGCTGCCCGAGGGCGCGCCGTGTGCCAGCGGATCGGTTCGCGATCTGCGCCTGCCCAAGGACGCCGCGCTAGTCGCGATTGTGCGGGGATCCCGGGTGATCACCCCCACCCCGGACGAGCCACTGGAGCCGGGCGACGAGCTGCTGTTCGTGGCGTTGCCGGAGGCAGAGCCGGAGATCCGGCGCGTCATCGTCGGTTGAGTGAAACCTTCACTGCGTGCTTGGCTCAGCGGCCAGCTGCCGGCGGGCCCGCGTGACGATCCAGAAGCCGAAGCCCAGCGCGACGATGTACAGCGGGTAGCCCATGGCGATCCGGGCGAACGCCAGCCAACCGGTCGCGTTGCGGTTGAACAGCGCGAGCTGCACGATCCCGCGCGCCAGGAACACGGCAGTGGCCACCAGCGTGGCAAGCAGGTAGGCCCGCAACAGCACGCGCCGGCGGTGCCACGGCTGATCGTCGCCGCCGGGCGTGGGATCGAGGAACTCCCAGGCGAGCCCGACTATAGGCCGGCGAACGAGGGCGGAAATCCCGAACACGGCGGCGTAGCCGAAGCTGCTCCAGATCCCCAGCAGGAAGTACCCGCGCGCCTGGCCAGTGCGTGCCGCGATGACGGCGGCGAGCACCACCCCGAACAGGCCGGTGAGGGCCTGCTGCAGCGACTGGCGGCGCACCAGGCGGTAGAGCGCGAGCAGCGCGGCGGTGCCGACCGCGGCAACGATCGCCGGCCGCAGCGTCGTGACGGTGTTCACGATCACGAAGACAACGGTCGGCAGCGCCGTGATCAGGGTGCCGGTCCAGCCCCCGATGCCGTCGAGGAGCTGCCGGCGGTAGGTCTCGCGCAGGTCGGCGGCGCGGTCGCCGCCCTCGCCGTCGGTCACGATTCCCGTAGCTCGTCGGCAGCGTGACGGCGCCCGCTCGCGGTACTGCGGCACGCTGGCGCTGGTCGGTCTCCCACCGGCTCAGGGTAACCGGGTCGCGGGGTCAGCGCTGTGCTGCGCCGCAGCGTCGAGCTCGGCGGCCATCTCCTTGGGCAGCTCCAGCGGGACGGGTTCGCGCGCGGGCAGCGGTTCGATCCCGCGCACGACGATCACCTGGCGCAGCGACTGTTCGTAGCGAGCGGCTTTCGCGGCGTCGGTGGCCGGCGCGCCGACCAGCATCGCGCGCAGAAACCACCGCGGGCCGTCGACGCCGATGAAGCGCACCGGTACCCGGGCGCCGCCGTCGCCTGGCAGGTGGCCGGTCAGCTCTATCCCGAACGCGCCTTCAAGTCGCTCGGTGACCGCCCCGCGCTGGGCCTTGATGGACGCCGCGATCTCGGCGCGCACCTCGTCCCAGATTCCCTCGGTCCGCGGCGCGGCGAACACCCCGAGCTGCATGTGGCCGTCCGCGCCGGCCAGGGTGACGGCGATGACCTGCTGCTGCTCGTTCACCTCGAGCCGCACGTCGACACCATCGGCGACCGGCACCCGTAGCGCGCCGAGGTCGATGCGGGCCACCCCGTCATCGGGCGCGTCGCGGTCGTCGTACGGGCCTTCGGTCGGGGGCGGATCGTCGCGTACCCGGGTCTCCCACGGCGGTGTGGCATCGATCTTGGACCGATCGGTCCGGCGTTGCTTGCGGCGCCCGGCCACTAGCCGGCCCACCGGTCGCGGCCGCGCTCGATCCGTGGCATCGCGTTCACCGTGCGTCCCTTCCCGGTTGCGCTCCGGCGACCAGTGCTGCGGCACCGCCGGTCGAGCCGTGCCCGGCCGACCCCCGGCGCGACTGTGGCAGTTCGGTCACCTCGACGAACTCGGCCCGTTCGACGCGCTGGACCACCAGCTGCGCGATCCGCTCGCCTCGGTGCAGGGCCAGCGGGCGCGTCGTGTCGTGGTTGATGACGATTACTTTGATTTCGCCCCGATACCCCGAGTCGATCGTGCCGGGAGAGTTGAGGATGCCCAGGCCGGCTCTGGCGGCCAGCCCGGAGCGCGGGTGCACGAAGGCCGCGTAGCCCTCGGGCAGCGCGACAGCCAGGCCGGTCGGCACGACCGCCCGCTCCCCCGGCGCGAGGGTGACGTCCACGGTGGTGACCAGGTCTGCGCCCGCGTCGCCCGGCAGTGCGTAGCAGGGCAGCTCCGCAGCATCGGCGAGACGCTGGACGGGGACCGGAAGGTGGCCCGCGGGCCGGGCTGCACGCCGATCAGCTGCCGCGAATTCATCGGTCACAGCGCCGAAGGCTACCCTCGACCGCGTGAGCGGCGGCAGCGAGACTCCCTCCATGGCCGGCGCAGATCAGCACTACCGGGAACCACTGCGCACGCCGTGGTGGTGGTATCTCGTCGCGGTGGGCGTGGCGTGCCTGCTGGCCGCCGAATTCCATATCGCGGGTTACCGCCTCACTGACTGGATCCCGTTCGGGACCCTCGTCCCCCTGTCGATCGGTGTCGTCTGGTGGCTCGGTCACGACGCGCTGGAAATCACCAGCGGTGAGCTGCGCATCCGGGGCGCCCACTTGCCCCTCGACTACGTCAGCGGGGTGATCGCCCTCGACGCTGCGACGCTGCGCCGGGTCGTCGGCCGCGAGGGGGATCCGGCGGCGTTCGTCTCCATCCGCCCCTGGGTCGGTCCCGGCGTGCAGCTGTGGCTCGATGATCCCGACGATCCGACGCCCTACTGGATCGTCAGCACCCGCCATCCCGAGCGCGTCGTCGAGGCGCTGCGCGCGCCGCACTAGGCTGCGCGGTCATGATCCCTCCCGGTGCCGGCCGGCGCTTCTGCGACCAGGTCGCCCTCGTGACGGGGGCAAGCCGCGGCATCGGGCTCGCCGTCGCCGAGCGCATCATCGCCGAGGGCGGGCGCGTCGTGATCACCGCCCGCAACCCGGAGCCGCTGGCCGCCGCCGTCGCCCAGCTCGGCACCGAGCACACCGTCGCGGTGGCCGGTCGAGCCGACGACCCGGATCACCGAGCGACTGCCGTCACGAGGGCGGTCGAGCAGTTTGGGCGCCTGGACGTCCTGGTCAACAACACCGGCATCAACCCGGCGTTCGGCCCACTCCTCGACCTCGAGGACTCCGCGGCCCGCAAGATCATGGACGTGAACGTGCTCGCCGCGCTGGGCTGGACCCGCCAGGCCCTGTCAGCGGGTCTGGGTAGCAGCGGCACCGGCGCCGTCGTGAACGTGGCCTCGGTCGCCGGACTGCACCCAGCCCCCGGAATCGGCTACTACGGGGTGAGCAAGGCCGCGCTGATCGGCCTGACCACGCAGCTAGCCGCCGAACTCTGCCCGGCGGTCCGGGTGAACGCGGTCGCACCCGCCGTGATCAAGACGAGGTTCGCGGCCGCGCTCGTCGGCGACGACGAGTCGCTTGCCGCGGCCGGCTACCCGTTGGGTCGCCTCGGCGAACCGGCCGACGTCGCGGCATTGGTCGCGTTCCTCGCCTCGAGTGACGCCGCCTGGATCACCGGTCAGACCGTGGTCATTGACGGCGGTCTCGGCCTGCGCGCCAGCCTCTGAACGCAGCACTCCACAGCACCGGCGGTGCCGTGGTCCTCCTCAGGCGCAGTCGCGGCACAGGTACTTGCCGTTGCGTTCGCGGGCCAGCCGACTGCGGTGATGAACCAAAAAGCAGCTCGAACAGGTGAACTCGTCGTCCTGCTTGGGCAGCACCCGCACCGTCAGTTCTTCACCGGACATGCTTGACAGGTCAGCTCCGGGCAGCTCGAGGGACTCGTTGAGCTCGGTCTCGTCCACGTCGATCGAGCCGGACTGCGCCTCGGCACGGCGTGCCTTCAATTCTTCGAGGGAGTCCTCGCTCACCTCGTCGACGTCGCCGCGGCGCGGGGCATCGTAGTCGGTCGCCATCTCTTGTCAACTCCTCGGTGGGATCGCCACGTCATCGTCATCGTCATGGTCGAGCTCGGGCGCGTTGCGCATGCGGTGTTCGGCGCTGCAACGTACGGATACCGCATTTTGTGCCCGAGCGACGCGAGGAAGTGCGCCGGGATCCCACCAGCCCCACTCAGGCAGCCGCGGAACAGTACCGCGTCAGACGTTTCGTCTCGACGTTCGGGCAGCTGCACGCATTCCCGGGATCGCCCCATTAGGCTTGCGAGCTATGCCGCAGACGAGGTCGAGGTGACGGCGGGTACCGCGCGGCGGCCGCTGCCCGCGCTCGTCTTCCTGCTCGCCCTAACCCTGCTGACCGCGCTCGTCTGGTGGCGGGTACTGCACCGGTCCTCGCCTCATCCGCTGAGCTCGCCGAAGTGTGTTACCCGCAGCACGCAGGCAGTGCTTCCCCAGCCGGCAACCGTCACCGTCACCGTCCTGAACTCCACGCAGCGCGCCGGAATCGCCAAGGCGGCCGCGGCGTCCCTAACCAAGCTCGGCTTCAGCGTCGTCTCGTACGGCAACGACGGGCACGGGGTCATCGCGGGAGTCGCCGAGATCCGCTACGCCCCGGCGAACCAGGCCGCAGCCATGTTGCTGTCCTACTACCTCCCCGGTGCGAAGCTGGTCACGGTGGCCGCCACCTCCACGGCGGAGGTCACCATCTCCCTCGGCATGCAATACAAGGCCGTGGCGACCGCAGCGGCCGCGCGGGCCGCCATGACGGCCGCGCACATCAGCGCGGCCCCGTCGACTCCGGCGACGGCTACCTCGAGCGCGGCGGGCTGCTGACCTCGTCGGCCCCCAGCTCGGCCAGCAGCGCGAAGAAGTCCGCACCGGCCGCGGCGCCCGCTGTGGCGACCATTCGCGACGACGGTGGCGTTGCGCGCAGCCCCGAGACGAGGCAGCCGGCCTCAGCGGCGATGAGCGCCCCGGCCGCGTAGTCCCAGTAGTTGAGTTCGGCTTCGAAGTAGGCATCCAGCCGCCCGGCGGCCACCGCGCAGAGATCAAGGCTCGCGGCACCCAGCCGGCGGACATCCGCGACGCGCGGCAGCAGCTCGGCAACGACTGCGGCCTGCCGGGCGCGCTGGCCCGCGTCGTAGCCGAAGCCGGTGCCGACCACCGATCGCGCCAGCGGTACACCGCGGGGCCCGGCCAGCGGGCGTCGCCCGTCCGGCCCGCTCAGGTACGCGCCGCCGCCGAGGCGGGCGTGGAAGGTCTCGGCGGACACCGGATTGCTGACGGCCCCGGCCACGATCACGCCGTCCAGCTCAGCCGCCACCGACACCGCGTACTGCGGCAGGCCGAGGACGAAGTTGACGGTGCCGTCGATCGGATCGAGCACCCACCGCACCCCGCTGGTCCCGTCGCGGCCCGCACCCTCCTCGCCGAGCACCGCGTCGGCGGGGCGGGTGGCGGCGATCCGGGCCACTAGCCACTGCTCGATGCTGCGGTCGACATCGGTCACCAGATCGGACGCCGAGCTCTTCGCCGAGACGTCCAAGCGGGTGGTGTCCTGCGCCCGGATGAGCGCGGCGGCGCCCTGGGCGAGCTCGACGGCCAGGCGTTCGAGTTCGGTGTAGCTGGCACGCTCCGGCACGAGGCTCACGGGTTCATCGCACCACGTCGGGCCGGCTTCGCGGCGCCCGGGTGAGGATAGGGTTGGCACGTTTCCCTACCGGACCGTCAGGAGGCACTGTGGGCGAGGAGTCCGGCCGCACCTTCGGCATCGACATCGGCGGCACCGGCATCAAGGGCGCCGTGGTCGACACCGCGACCGGCCAGCTCGTGAGCGCGCGCAGCCGAATCCCGACACCGCAGCCCTCCACGCCGGATGCGGTCGCCGCGGTCGTCGCCAAGCTGGTTGCCGACGCCGAGTGGAGCGGCCTGGTCGGGGCGACCTTTCCCGCGATCATCCAGCACGGCGTTGCCCGCTCGGCCGCCAACGTCGACAAGAGCTGGATCGACACCGACGTCGACGCGTGCTTCACCCGGGCCGCGGGCGGCGGCGCCGAGGTGATCGTGCTCAACGACGCCGACGCCGCCGGCATTGCGGAGGCCCGCTTCGGCGCGGCACGCGACGTGGCCGGTGTGGTCATCCTGCTCACGTTCGGCACCGGCATCGGCAGCGCGCTGCTCATCAACGGCACGCTGGTGCCCAACACCGAGCTCGGGCACCTCGAACTCGACGGCCACGACGCGGAGAAGCGCGCAGCCGCCTCGGTGCGCGACGACGCGAGGATGTCCTACCGCAAGTGGGCCAAGCGGGTCGACGACTATATGAAGCACGTTGAGCGCTTGTTCACCCCGGATCTGTTCGTCGTGGGCGGCGGGGTCAGCAAGGACGCCGACAAGTGGGTGCCGTTCCTCGAGCTGAACACCCCCGTCAAGCCGGCCGAGCTGCTCAATGACGCGGGGATCGTGGGCGCCGCGATCGCGGCCGCCGAGCGGCGCGGCGAGTAGGGATCACGCGCGCAGCACGCTCCGCTCGCGCCCGACGCCGTCAGCAGTACAATGGGGACTAAGGGCACTGCGCACGTACTGGACTCGACCTTGAGGCAACCAACAGACGGCCTGCGACCCGCTTTCTGGCTCCCGCTTCCAGCGGCAATTTTCTGCGCGACGAACCTGGTTCGCGCGCAACTCGTGGTGAAAGGTCAGCAGTGGCTCCCAGCACACAGCAGCATCCCGAGGCCGTCGTCGCCTCCACTACCACCAACACCCTCGCGGCGGCGATCGCCACCAAGCGGGTGAGCGCCACCGTCAAGGCGCCGGCGCCCAAGGCAGCGTCCAAGCCGGCGCCGAAGCCGGCGGTGAAGGCTGCCACGTCGGCCGCACCCAAGTCCACGACCACCAAAGCGGTGGACGCCAAGACCGCGCCGCCTGCGAAGGTCGGTGCCGCCAAAACCGCGACTCCCCAGCCGGCCGCGAAGCCGGTGAAGGTGGCGGCCAAGAAAGCCCCGGGCAAGGCGGTCCAGGCAGCTGCGGAACCCGTTGACGGAGCATCACCCGTCGCAGCCGCGTCCGACACCGTGGTTGCGGCTGAGGGAGCCGAGCCGGCGGCGGAGGCCACCGACGAGGAGTCGAGCGAGTTCACCTGGGACGACGAGGAGGAGTCCGAGGCGCTGCGCCAGGCGCGCAAGGACGCCGAGATGACGGCGTCAGCCGACTCGGTCCGCGCCTACCTCAAGCAGATCGGCAAGGTCGCCCTGCTCAACGCCGAGGAGGAGGTCGATCTCGCCAAGCGGATCGAGGCCGGCCTCTACGCCGCGGAGCGCCTGCGCCAGGCCGAGGAGGCCAGCGAGCGCCTGGCCATGCAGGCCAAGCGAGACCTGCGCTGGATCGTGCGCGACGGCGAGCGGGCCAAGAACCACCTGCTCGAGGCAAACCTGCGCCTGGTGGTGTCGCTGGCCAAGCGCTACACCGGACGCGGGATGGCCTTCCTCGACCTGATCCAGGAAGGCAACCTGGGTTTGATCCGGGCCGTCGAGAAGTTCGACTACACCAAGGGTTACAAGTTCTCCACCTACGCCACCTGGTGGATCCGGCAGGCGATCACTCGCGCGATGGCCGACCAGGCCCGCACCATCCGCATCCCGGTGCACATGGTGGAGGTGATCAACAAGCTGGGCCGCATCCAGCGGGAGTTGCTGCAGGACCTCGGCCGCGAGCCGACCCCGGAGGAGCTCGCCAAGGAGATGGACATCACGCCCGACAAGGTGCTTGAGATCCAGCAGTACGCGCGCGAGCCGATCAGCCTCGACCAGACCATCGGCGACGAGGGCGACAGCCAACTGGGCGACTTCATCGAGGACTCCGAGGCCGTTGTCGCGGTCGACGCGGTCTCCTTCACGCTGCTGCAGGACCAGCTCCAATCGGTACTCCAGACGCTGTCCGAGCGGGAGGCGGGCGTGGTCAAGCTACGGTTCGGGCTCACCGACGGCCAGCCCCGCACGCTCGACGAGATCGGGCAGGTCTACGGCGTGACCCGGGAGCGTATTCGCCAGATCGAGTCCAAGACGATGTCCAAGCTACGTCACCCGTCCCGCTCCCAGGTGCTGCGCGACTACCTGGACTGAGTTTCATCCCCTGAACCTGCTGGAGGCTCCGGAATCCGGGGCCTCCAGTGTTTTTTGTGCCAGTTTCGTGACAGCACAAGGGTGTCAGTCCAAATAGCGGCTACGTTTCGTGGCATGCCCTCTCGCGCCATCGCCTACCCGCGTCCCGCCCCGCCCCGCCCGCCGCGGACGACGGCGGGGAGCTGCGCGGCCTGCTCGCCTCCTGGGAGCTTTCGCTGCGAGCCGAGCGCAAGTCGCCGCAGACCGTCAAGTCCTACGGCGACGGGGTACGGCGCCTGCTCGACTGGTGCACCGCCGCGAACCGCTCCCCCGTGCTCGACCGGGCGACGGTCACCGCGTTCGTGGTCGCACTGCTCGACGGCGGCGCCGAGGCGGCGACCGCCCGCAGCCGGCAGCTCGCGGTGCGCCGCTTCTCGGCCTGGCTGTGTGGGCGCGATGTTGCCCTGGGAGGTCTACGGATGATCAGAAACTTCGCACTAAGTGCACCAGTGGGAACGGGGCTCCGATGAGCAAAAACTTCGCACTAAGTGCACCAGTACCAGTATCTATTTCGAAGACCCTGAGCGAGGTCGACTTCGCCAGCAGGGTTGTTGACCTAGCCATCCTGTGCGGCTGGCACTACGCCCACTTCCTCCCAGCTCAGCGCAACGGCCGATGGTTGACGGCGATGGAGGGCTTCCCCGGCTTCCTCGACTACGTCTTCGCCCGCCACGGCCAGGTGCTGTTCCGCGAGCTCAGGACCCAGCACGGCCGAATGACGCCTAGCCAGAAGCACGGTGGGCTCGGAAGTAGTCGGCGGCTCGTGCCAATGACTTCGGAGTGATTGCAGATCTCAGAAAACGATCTTCCTCGGTACACATCGGGTACACGAGACGTCCACGGTTGCTCACCGCGTGCCACCGCCGGCAAGCGCCGAAAGCCCGAGATCTGTTGACCTTCACCGTTTCTCACCGCTAGCCACCGGTCGATCGGAAGTTCCGCTTCAACGTCTAAGCACAGCTGAGGTGCCGGACTGATCGCATTTGACGAGACCGAGCCGCGGCGCGTGGTCCGGTGCGGGCGCCATCGACGGCCGGCAAGTCGGTGTGGTGTCGTGAGCTTCGCTGGCCCGCGGATTCGGCAACGACGCGCGGTACGGGGTCAGTGCAGGTGTAGGACGACCTGGCTCCCGGTTGGCGTGGGGGTGAGCGTGCCGTAGCCCTCCGAGTCGGCGTACCTGCCGGTGCCGCCGGTGACGATGAGGTGTACGAGCCTGCCGGCCGTGTCGGTGAGGCCCCGGGTGGTGACTGTGCCACTCGCCAGGAGGAAGTCGACTTCGCACTGCTTGATGCCGGCTTGCGACGCGGTCACCAGCGTGCAGGCTGCACCGATGCGTCCCTTGCCGCCGGCTATCACGTGGCTGCCGAGGTAGAAGGAGTCTCCCGCCGACGGCCCTGCTGGGGCGGCATCGACGTGTTGGAACGTGTCGAGGTGACTGGTCAGCCTCAGCGTGGTTTCGCTGGCTGCGGTCGCGTTGGGCACGAGGTACAGGGTGGCGGCGACGGCGGCGGCGGTAGCGCCCATCCCGAGTGCTGTGGTTCGAATGCGGTTCATGGTCGTTGTCCTTCGGCTCGGCGAAATAGCTCGATGCGTGCACGGTGGCGTCTGTCCGGGTGTCATCGCTTCCGTAGAACCCGCAATCTGGCCAAGATGGGCGGGTGCTGGCCGGCCGGGGGAGGGAGATCTCGGCGATGACCGAGCTGCTTGCCGCGGCGCGCTCGGGCCGCGCGGGTGTGCTTCAGCTCGTGGGCGAGGCCGGGGTCGGCAAGACGACCCTGGTCGCCGAGGTCGTGGCCCGCGCCGGGGACTTCAGGACGTTGCAAGCGGTCGGTGTCCGGGTCGAGTCGCACCTGCCGTTCGGCGGGTTGCAGGCGCTGCTGCGCCCGCTGCAGGGTCTGGTGGCGGCGCTTCCGCGAGCGCAGGGCCGGGCTGCCGCGACCGCGCTCGGATGGGAGCCCGGTGAGCCTGCCACCGAGTTCGTCATCGGCTCCGCGAGCCTTCAGCTGCTCGTGCTGGCGGCGGAGCAAGGTCCCGTTCTCGTTGTGGTCGACGACCTGCAATGGCTCGACGAGGAGTCTTGGCGGGCCCTGTCCTTTGGAGTTCGCCGCATCGGCGGAGAGCGGATTGCGGTCGTCCTGTCGACTCGCCCGGGTGGCAGGCGGCAGGTCGAGGGGGTGCCGACGATGCGCCTCGGCGGACTTGGCGAGGCAGACGCGGTCGCCGTGCTGAGAGGGTTGCGCGCGGACCTCGCGGTTCAGGTGTGCCGCCAGGTGCACGCCCGTACGGGAGGCAACCCGCTGGCCATGGTGGAAGTCGCGCGCGGGTTGAGTCCGGAGCAGCGCAGCGGCGCTCGGGGGTTGCCCGACGCGCTGCCTGCCTCCCAGGACTTGACCGCCTATTTTTGGGCTCGAGCTGCCAGCTTTCCCCCGGCGACGCGGCAGTTGCTCCTCCTTGCGGCCCTTGATGGCCGGGGTGACCTCGCAGTCCTGGCGGCCGCGGCGGACCGGCTGGGCATAGACCTTTCGGCGCTCGGCCCGGCAGAGCAGGAGGGCCTGGTCAGCGTCGGGGAGCAGCGGTTGGACTTCCGGCATCCCTTGGTGGCAGCGGCGATGCTCCACGAGGCCTCGCCAGAGCGCCGCCGGGCCGGCCATGCAGTGCTAGCAGCGGTGATCGCGACGGACGCGAGCCGGGCGGTCTGGCACGCAGCGTCGGCATGTTTGGCTCCCGACGCGACTGTCGCTGACGCGTTGACCGACATGGCCGTCCGGGCACAGCGTTCGGCCGCGCCGGCAGCTGCCAGCGCAGCCTTCGAACGGGCGGCAGCGCTCACGGCCGACCCTCGCGTGCGGGCTGACCGGCTGCAAAGGGGCGCCGAAGCGGCACTGGTGGCCGGTACGACGGAGCGCGCCTTGGCCCTGGCTGCCCAAGTCGCCGGCGAGTTGTTGGCAGTATCCGACCGTGGGCGCCCGGCGTTGGTGCGAGGACGCGCCGCCATGCTGCTCGGTCGACCCGACGAGGCGGGGCCACTACTACTGCAAGCAGCGCGCGGGCTTGATTCGCGGTCGGCGGCAGCGGCCCTCGCCGAAGCTATCGAGGCCGCGCTGGAGGCCGGGGACCTTGAATTCTCCCGCCTTCTGCTGACCGAGGCGGAGCGGCTGCGCCCTGAGGTGCCTGACCTTGTCCTCACACTTCACGTCGATAGTGCCCGCTACTCCCTCATCGGCATGGCAGGTGGTGACGCGGCGGAGCCGGCGCGGGTGTTGTCCGGCTCGATCGACGTGCTGTCAGGTTCCCCAGCAGCTGGCGAGGACCCGGCGGTCTGGCTCGCCCTGGCCTCCGCCTCATGCAGCATCGGTCACGTGACCGACGGGTGTCGGCGGTTCGTGACTGCGGCAGCCCACGCGCGGCGCGACGGCGACCTTCCACGCCTGGTCCAGGCGCTGGCCGGACAGTCCTTCGCCGAGCACGCGCTGGGGCGGTGGTCCTCGGCGTACGCCACCGGGACGCGAGCCGTGGAGCTTATGGACGAGGACCGCTCGCCCTACCAGCTCGCCAACGTGTTGCAGATCCTCGCCGAGGTCGATGCGGCTCGCGGCCACGACGAGGTCTGCCGTCGTCGATGTGACCAGGTCCGACGGATCGCCGAGGGGCTGGGGCTGCGTCAGCTGGCCATACTCGCTCACCGCCGGGAGGGCTTGCTCGACCTCGGGTTGAACCGGCTCGACCGGGCGGCAGTGCGCCTGCTGCGAGTGCGGCAGGAACTTGACCGACTCGGGTTGCGCCACCCGTACCTGTCTCCCGTCCCGGACTTGGTGGAGGTATACGTTCGCGCCGGGATGCTGGGTGAGGCACGAGAGCTCGTGGCCGAGTTCGCGGCTTACGCCAGCTCCGCAACCCAGCCCACGGCGCGTGCGCGACTCCTGCGTACCCAAGCACTAGTCGCCGACCGTGCCCAGTATTCCGCCCTCTTCGAGGAATCGCTTACCCTCGACGCCGCGACCGGACTGGAGTTTTTTCGAGCCCGGACGCTGCTGTGCTATGGAGAACGGCTCCGTCGCGACCGCAAGCGGGTTGCGGCCCGCGCCCTATTGCGAGACGCCCTCGACGTCTTCGACGCCCTGGAGGCGCTGCCCTGGTCGCAACGTGCACGCGTCGAGCTGGCGGCGACAGGTGAGACGCTGAGTCCCCGAACGGTGCCGCCCAACGAGCAGCTCACGCCGCAGGAGCTGCAGATCGCCGTGCTGGTGGCCCAGGGCCAACGCAGCAAGCAAATCGCCGCAAGCCTGTTCCTGTCGGTGCGCACTGTGGAATTCCACCTCACGCGGGTCTACCGCAAGCTGGACGTGGCCAGCCGCGCCGAACTCGCGGCGAGATTCGCCAGAGGCCTATCGTCATCCCCTCAGCCCTGAATGCGCCCGGGCACGTTCCAGTCACGGCGAAGGCCAGCGTTGCTCCAGGCCTATGGACAGTCCGTGGGGGAGACGGTGCACGACCGGACGGGCGTTCAGTGTTTGGCCGAAGCGGGAGCAGTTCGTTGGCGAACGACCGATGCGGACCGTCACCGATCGCCGGGAGCGGGGCTCACTGGGCAGGCACCTCAACGATGCGGGCGATTGGCGTGCCCTGCATGACGGTCTGATCCTCCGCGCTGGAACCTCGGCGGAGACCTTGTCGACCTGCACCTCGGCGATCAGCTGGTCCTCCCGCACCGTCTCGCCGTCGGTAAGTAACGCCTGCGGTAGCCGCGTAGCCGACTGCTGGGCAGTGCGGTCCCGCCGTTGGCCCGGACGAGCCCAACAGCAAGGTTAATCTCGACCAACAGTTCAGCCAGTTCGGTGGTCCAGGACTGGCCCGTGAGCTCACCGATTGTTGAGCGTCACGTTGGCTGAGGATCTGTAGGTCGTTCCGCGTCGTTGATGGTGACGACGGTTTTGAGGGCAGCCCTTCGGGGTTGCCCTTCTGCGTT
>JAYTRE010000032.1:0-7979 GCA_043746395.1 Pseudonocardiales bacterium | reverse complement strand
CTTGAGCCCGTCGCGGACATCGGGCAACGCGCGGCCAACGATGACCGACATCGAGTAGTCGATGAAGTTGCGCTGCATCTCCGCCTGGATATCAACCGGCTCGATCCGATCGAACGTCCCACCCGGCGGCTCAGTTACGTCAGTCATTGCTTACTCCGCTCAACTTGTTCCTTGTCTCCGCCGCTCGCTGGCGCTCGGGCGGACCCTGCGGACCAAACGCAAGCCTTCGGCGCGTGAGCGGACTCTTCGCGCAAGCGCTCATCGTGTGGTGGTCACCTTTCAAGACGTGGTGGTCAACTCTCGAGAACAAACCGGTGGTGGGGATCTTCGATCGGCGAGCGTGGATGGGCCTGGCCCCCGAAGCGACGAAGGAGCGGAGGGTGGTTGCGAGTCGATCGAAGATCCCCACCACCCGACCGCTCACGCCGATCGAAGATCCTCACCGCAAACACCTACTCATATGTCCAGGAACCGGACGTCTTTGGCGTTGCGGATGATGAACGATCGACGGGCTTCGACGTCCTCGCCCATCAGCACGCTGAATAGCTCGTCGGCCGTGGCTGCGTCGTCCAGGGTGATCAGCCGCAGGATTCGGTTGGCCGGGTCCATCGTGGTTTCCCACAGCTCCTTGGCGTTCATCTCGCCGAGGCCCTTGTAGCGCTGCTGCGCCTCCTCCTTCGGCAGCCGGCGACCGGCCTCGAGGCCGGCCTTGATCAGCCCGTCCCGTTCGCGGTCGGAGTAGGCGTAGCCCGGCTCGCCCTTGCTCCACTTGATCTTGTACAGGGGCGGCGCGGCCAGGTAGACGTGCCCGGCCTCGATGAGCGGGCGCATGAAGCGAAACAGCAGCGTCAGCAGCAGCGTCGCGATGTGCTGGCCGTCGACGTCGGCGTCAGCCATCAGCACGATCTTGTGATAGCGCAGCTTGCTGAGATCGAAATCGTCGTGGATGCCGGTGCCCAGCGCGGTGATGAGTGACTGCACCTCGGTGTTCTTCAGCACCCGGTCGATGCGGGCCTTCTCGACGTTGATGATCTTTCCGCGGATCGGCAGGATCGCCTGGAACATCGAGTCGCGGCAGGACTTGGCCGAGCCGCCGGCCGAATCGCCTTCGACGATGTAGAGCTCGCTGCGCTCGGGGTCGGTCGAGCGGCAGTCCGACAGCTTGCCCGGCATGCCCATCGTGTCCAGGGCATTCTTGCGGGCCAGTTTGCGGGCCTGCTGGGCGGCCTTACGGGCCCGCGCCGCCTGCGAGGCCTTGGTGACGATCGCGCGGCCCTCGGCGGGATTGCGCTCGAACCAGTCGGCCAGCCATTCGTTGCACACCTTCTGCACGAAGGACTTGGCGATCGAGTTGCCCAGCTTGGTCTTGGTCTGGCCCTCGAACTGCGGGTCGCCGAGCTTGATCGACACGATGGCGGCGAGCCCTTCGCGGATGTCGTCGCCGGTGAGCTTGTCGTCGGCCGGCTTGAGGATCTTCTTCTCCTCGGCCCACTTGTTGACGACCGTGGTGAGCGCGGCGCGAAAGCCCTCCTCGTGGGTGCCGCCCTCATGGGTGTTGATGGTGTTCGCGAACGTGTAGACGCTCTCGGAGTACGTCTCGTTCCATTGCATCGCCACCTCGAGGGACAGCCGGTTCGCGGTGTCCTCCGCCTCGAAGTTGATCACCGACTTGTGGATCGGGCTCTTGGTGGCGTTGAGGTGGCGCACGAAGTCGGCGATACCGCCCGAGTAGCGGTACACGACCTCCTTGGGCTGCTTTTTGGGCTTGGCGTCGACGGCGCTGGCGATACCGACCGCGTCGTCGTCTTCGACGATCTGGTCGGCCCGCTCGTCGCGGATCACGATGGTGAGGCCCTTGTTGAGGAAGGCCATCTCCTGCAGCCGGCGGGTGATCGTCTCGAAGGAGTAGCGCGTCGTCTCGAAGATCGTCGCGTCGGCCCAGAACGTCACCGACGTGCCGGTGCGCTTGGTCCGCTCACCACGGACGAGTGGGGCGAGTGACACCTGGTCGACGTAGGACTGAAACCAGCTGTAGCCGTCGCGCTCGATGGTGACGTCCAGCCGCGCGGACAGCGCGTTGACCACCGACACACCGACGCCGTGCAAACCACCGGAGACCGCGTAGGAGTCGCTGTCGAACTTGGCGCCGCCGTGCAGGGTCGTCAGCGCGACCTCGACTCCGGTCATGCCCAGCGCGGCGTTGCGGTCGACGGGGATCCCGCGACCGTTGTCGATGACCCGCACGCCACCGTCTGCCAGCAGGGTAACCTCGACCCGGTCGCAGTACCCGGCCAGCGCCTCGTCGACAGAGTTGTCCACGACTTCCCAAACGAGGTGGTGCAGGCCCCGTTCCGAGGTGGAGCCGATGTACATGCCCGGCCGCTTGCGGACCGCCTCCAGGCCCTTCAGGACGGTCATGGAGCTGCTGGTGTACTCGTTCTTGGCGGCGCTGCTTGCCACTGGCACGGCCTCTCCGGGCGACCTTGGCCCCGGACGGGCCAAACAAGGTCGACATCTGCTGCGATTTCGGACACGAACACGGGGTGGACGGAGCGCTGTACCGCGTTACCGGCAGCGCGCGCCGTCGACCCCGGGAATTGCTGTCCAGTCTAGCCGAAAGCGAGGACACAACGGCCCCGCAACGCGCCTGATCGCAACACTGGGCGGTTGCGGCCGCCGCGCGCACGGTGTCCCCCGCGCGCGAGCCTCGAGTACCGGTGCAGGGACGATCAGCCGTATGTGTCGCGCGGACCGCGGGCCCCGCGCACCGCCCAGCCGCCGTGCTTCCAGCTGGGCCCGACCGGGCCGCTGATCAGCAGCTTGGTCACGACCTGCGGGCCCAACTCGCCGACGATCCGCGCGAGCATGGTGCTGGCCAGCAGCCGCAGCTGGGTGGCCCAGGCAGTGGATTCCGCGGTGATCTTCAGCTCGCCGTCGCGCAGCGCCGTGGGCGCACAGTGCGCGGCGACGTCCGCCCCCACCAGGCCGGGCCACTCGGCAAAGATCCGCGCCTCGGCCAGCGGCCGCTCCCAGCCCAGCTCGTCCACGTATCCGGGTAGCAGGCTGGCGAGCAACTGCGGGTCGCGGTCGTCACTGCCCGGTCCGGCATAACCGCCGGGGGAGCGGCTCAATTGGCGGGCCCGGCGCCCCCGGCGACGGCCCGCCTGACGGGTCATGCTCTGCGCTCCCGACAGAGCGCTCTGCGCGAGGTCACGGGAGGCGAGTGCGGCGTGCGGGGCCGCTGGGCCGTTATCGGGCTTTGGCGGTGTTACGGGGGGGTGGCTGTCCACAGCGGAGCCCTGTTGTCCACCGTTCGTTGTGGACGTGGGTGGGACCGGGCTCTCATCAGCGGACACGGCGCACGCTCCCGGCATGCACGTCGAAGCGCGCCCCCTGCAATTGGTCGGGCACGTCGGAGGCGACTGCGGCCGTGATCAGCGCCTGCTCGGCCTTGCCCGCGACCAGGGCGAGTTGCTCGCGCCGGTCGCCGTCCAGTTCAGCGAACACATCGTCGAGGACGAGCATCGGCTCGGCACCGCGGGGGTACTCGGCGCGCAGCAACTCGTAGCTACCCAGCCGCAGCGCGAGCGCCGCCGCCCACGACTCGCCGTGGCTGGCGTAGCCGCGCACCGCCAGCTCGCCGAGCGACAGCACCAGGTCGTCGCGGTGCGGGCCGACCAGGTTGACCCCCCGGTCGAGCTCCTGGGGACGCGTCCGGGCCAGCTCGGTAAGCAGCGCCGCCTCCAGCACCGTCACCTCCGGCGGCTGCGGGCCGTCCAGTTCGGGTAGGACGGTGCTCAGGCTGCTGGCGTAGCTCATGCTCAGGCCACCGCCGTCGGGGGCAACCGCCGCATACGCGGCGCCCGCGTGCGGTGCCAACGTGCGCACTGCGGCCAGCCGCGCGGCCAGCAGTTGCGCACCGTGGGCGGCCAGGTGGCCGTCCCAGACGTCGAGCGTGCGCAGGTCCGAGCCGCCGCCGACCCGCCGAGCCGCGCCCGAGGACTTCAGTAGCGTCGCCCGCTGCTTGAGGACCCGCTCGTAGTCGGCCCGCACCCCGGCCAGGCGCGGCGCCCGCGCGACGATCAGCTCGTCGAGGAAGCGGCGCCGCTCACCGGGGTCACCCCGCACGATGGCCAGGTCTTCCGGGGCGAACAGGACGCAGCGCAGCACGCCGAGGACGTCGCGGGCCCGCGGCACCGCCACCCCGTTCAGCCGGGCCCGGTTGGCCCGGCCGGGGGTGATCTCCACCTCAACGCGGAGCTCCCGCGAGTCGGCCACCACCGCCGCCCGGGCTACCGCGGATATCGCCCCGCTGCGCACCAGCGGCGCGTCGGTCGGCACCCGGTGACTGCTCAGCGTCGCGAGGTAGCCGATCGCCTCGACGAGGTTCGTCTTGCCCTGGCCGTTGGCCCCGACCAGGACCGACGCGCCGGGGTCGAAGGCGACGTCCGCGGCCTGCCAGCTGCGGAAATCGGTGACCGACAGGTGCCGGACGTACACCCGGCGGTCCTCAGCCCGGAAGTCGCACGGGCATGATCAGATACGTGTAGTCGTTGCCGTCGGCATCCGAGCGGAGCACCACCGGCTTGCTTGACGACGTGAAGAGCAGCCGCGCGGTCCCCGAGGACAGCGCGCCCAGCCCGTCGAGTAGGAACTGGGGATTGAACGCGGTCATGATCGGCTCGCCCTCGTAGGAGATCTCGAGGTTCTCCTCGGCACGTCCCTCGTCCTCGCCGCCGGCGGTCAGAGTGAGGGTGCCGTCGGCGAACTCCAGACGCACCGGGGCGTTGCGGTCGGCGACCAGCGCGACCCGCTTGACTGACTCGACCAGGCCGGCCACGCCTACCTCGGCCACCGAGGACCACTCGGCCGGCAGCAGGGAGCGGTAGGCGGGGAAGGCGGCGTCAAGCAGGCGGGTGGTCGCGCGGCTGGCACGGCCGTTGGTGGTACCGGAAAAGCCGATGATGCCTTCCCCGGTGCCGCCCGAGGACGACAGCGCGATGGTCATGGTGTTGCTCTGCGCCAGGCTCTTGGTGGCATCGGCGAGGGTGCGGGCCGGGACCAGGACCTGGGCGCCGGCTGCCGACGGGTCGTGCGGCGTCCAGTTCAGCTCACGTACTGCGAGGCGGTAGCGGTCGGTCGCGGCGAGGGTCAGCCGCTCGCCGTCGATCTCCAGGCGCACCCCGGTGAGCATCGGCAGGGTGTCGTCGCGGCCGGCGGCGAGCGCGACCTGGGCGACCGCGGTGGCAAATTCGGAGCTGAGGACGGTGCCGGCCGTGGTGGGCATGGACGGCAGCGTCGGGTAGTCCTCCACCGGCATCGTCGGCAGGGTGAAGCGGGCTGCACCGCATGCGATGCTCAGCCGGGAGCCCTCGACGGTGACGTCTACCGGGTGTGGCGGCAGCGCGCGGGTGATGTCGGCTAGCAGCCGACCCGAGACGAGGGCCTGGCCCGCTTCGGCCGCCGACACCTCCACGTCGACCTCGGTGGAGGCCTCCAAGTCGAAACCGGAGATGGACAGCTGGTCACCGGTCACGGACAGCAGCAGCCCCGCGAGTACCGCAATGGTCGGGCGCGCGGACAGGCTGCGGGCCGCCCAGCTGACCGCGTCAGCCAGGACGTCGCGTTCCACGCGGAACTTCATCGTGCCTCCATCGGTGCGCCGCGCTGCGGGTTATCCCCAGTTCTGGCCGGTGGTCTGCTCATGAGGGTTGTCATTACCTGTTTAAGAGTTCATCGCTGTCGTCGTCGCTGGTGTGCACTCTGGGGACAACCTGACGAACGCTAGCGCCCGCACGGGTCGCGGTTGTGGACGGGGCACCGGCAATCATGCCCAGGCGCACCGACAATGCGTGGATAGCGAGCGGCCGTGCGGCACTGTCCACAGGGCGGCGCGAGTTCTCCACAGCCGAGCCCACAGTCTGTGCACAACCCGGTGCCGTCACGTCCTGGCCCGCACCTTGATGCGGCTGGTCAGCTCGGCGATCTGGTTGTAGACGGTCAGCTTCTCGGTCATCGCCCTGCGGATCTTGCGGTCCGCGTGCATCACCGTGGTGTGGTCGCGCCCCCCGAACTTCTCCCCGATCTTCGGCAGGGACAGGTCGGTGAGCTCGCGGCACAGGTACATCGCCATCTGACGCGCGTTGACTAGCATCCGGCTGCGGGAGGCGCCGGTCAGGTCGTCGATCGTCACGGCGAAGTACTCGGCGGTGACGGCCATGATCGTCGCCGCGCTGATCTCCGGGGTGTCCGATTCGCCGATCAGGTCCTTGAGCACCGTCTCGGTGAGGGTCATATCGACGGCCTGCCGGTTCAGGCTGGCGAAGGCGGTGACCCGGATGAGCGCACCTTCGAGCTCGCGGATATTGCTCTGGATCTTGCTGGCGATGAACTCGAGCACGTCGGGCGGCGGGTTCATCCCCTCCTGGGCGGCCTTCTTGCGCAGGATCGCGATCCGGGTCTCGAGGTCGGGCGCCTGGACGTCGCTGATCAGCCCCCACTCGAAGCGGGTGCGCAGCCGGTCTTCCAGCGACGACAGTTGACGCGGTGACTTGTCGGAGCTGATGACGATCTGCTTGTTGGCGTTGTGCAGGGTGTTAAAGGTGTGGAAGAACTCTTCCTGGGTGCGCTCGGCGCGCTCCAGGAACTGGATGTCGTCGATGAGCAGCAAGTCGACCGAGCGGTAGCGGGCCTGGAAGGCCTGCATCTTGTCATCACGCACCGAGTTGATGAAGTCGTTGGTGAACTCTTCGCTGGAGACATAGCGGGTGCGCAGCCCGGGCAGCAGCCGCTGGGCGTAGTGCCCGATCGCGTGCAGCAGGTGCGTCTTGCCTAGTCCGGAGTCGCCGTAGACGAACAGCGGGTTGTAGGCCTTGGCCGGGGCCTCAGCGACCGCGACCGCGGCGGCGTGGGTGAAGCGGTTGCTGGAGCCGATGACGAAGGTGTCGAAGGTGTACTTGGGGTTCAGCCGGGCGTCCTGGTCGCCGGCCGAGGCGCGGCCCCGCTCTGCCAGGTAGCTGGAGGCGGCCCGGGCGGGCGGGGCCCACTCGTCGTCGTCGTCATCATCGTCCACGCTGCCGCTGTCCTCGCCGCGTTCGTCGGGATGCTGGACGGTGACCGCGACCCGGATCTCGTGGCCGAACTCCTTGCTCAGGATCGAGGCAATGAGAGGGCTGAGCCGGTTCTCCAGGTAGTCCTTGGCGAAGTTGTTGGGCGCGGCGAGCAGCGCGGTGTCCTCGACGAGGCCGAGGGGGCGGGTCAGGCTGATCCAGGCCTTCTGCTGCGGGCTGATCGAGCCGTCGTCGAAGTGCGACTTGATCCGGTTCCACACGTCGACGAGGTCGCTTCGTTCGTCCACGGGCCGGGTCCACTCCAGGTGCTTCGGTAGTTCTGTGTCGCGCTGAGGATCTCATGACCCCGTTTCGCGCTGAAGTCCACAGAGTTATCCACAGTCTGTGGACACAGACCGCACCTGTGGTGCGCGAGGATCGACGGGTGAATTTACGCCGGGTGACGGTGGGCGAACCTAACAGCGTCCGCAGAGTGACGACAATAGGATGCGGCGTGTCGCCGGCATCGTTCTCGCCCCGCGATTCTAAGCTGCTCGCCACCGGGCGCGGGTTTGACCTCCGGGGCCCGGCATCCGTACCGTGGACCCCGTCCGTGAGGTCGGACCAACTGGTCTGCCCTCATCGGCGCTGCACCGGACTTCCGGTGCGTACGCGCGCGCCTCACCAGGCGTGGACGACCGACCTTTCGCGATGATGGAGCCCCGCCGTGAGCAAGCGCACTTTCCAGCCGAACAACCGCCGGCGCGCCAAGACGCACGGGTTTCGGCTGCGGATGCGCACCCGCGCTGGCCGGGCCATCATCTCCGCTCGTCGGCGCAAGGGTCGCGGCGAGCTCTCGGCCTGAGCCGCTGCAGCCCGTTACCTCGACTGTCGTGCTGCCGCCCGCGCACCGGATGCGACGGTCGGCAG
>JAYTRE010000031.1:0-9772 GCA_043746395.1 Pseudonocardiales bacterium | reverse complement strand
CTTAGGCGAGCACCTCGGCGAGCGGGCTCGATGGGTAGCCGTGCGCCAGCGCGACGGGAACGTTCGTGAGCATGCCGTGGTGGGTGTTCAGCCCGAGAGCCAGCGGAGGGTCGGCGCGCAGCGCGTCGCGCCAGCCGCGGTTGGCCAGCTCCACGGCGTAGGGGAGCGTCACGTTGGTCAGCGCATAGGTCGAGGTGTGCGGCACGGCGCCGGGCATGTTCGCCACGCAGTAGAAGACCGAGTCGTGCACTGCGTAGGTGGGTTCGGCGTGGGTGGTGGGGTGCGAATCCTCGAAGCAGCCGCCCTGGTCGATCGAGATGTCGACGAGCACCGAGCCGGGCCTCATCCGCGATACCAGCTCGTTGCTGATCAGGGTCGGAGCCTTGGCGCCGGGGATCAGCACGGCACCGATCACGAGGTCGGCATCAAGGACGGCACGCTCGATCTCGTAGGCGTTGGACGCGATGGTCTGGCAGTGCCCCTGGTAGATCGCGTCCATCTGCCGCAGCCGGGCCACGTTGCGGTCGAGCAACAGCACCTCGGCCTGCATGCCGAGGGAGATCGCGGCGGCGTTCTGCCCGGACACGCCGGCGCCGATGACGACGACCTTGGCCGCGTAGACGCCGGGCACGCCGCCCATGAGCGTGCCGCGCCCGCCGCCCTGGCGCATGAGGTGGTACGCGCCGACCTGCGGGGCCAGCCGGCCCGCGACCTCGGACATCGGAGCGAGCAGTGGCAGCGATCCGTCGGCAGCCTGGACCGTCTCGTAGGCGACGCCCGTCGTGCCGGCGGCCAGCAGTGCATCCGTGCAGGCGCGGTCGGCGGCCAGGTGCAGGTAGGTGAACAGCACCTGGTCCTTGCGCATCCGGTGGTATTCCTCGGCGATCGGCTCCTTCACCTTGAGGACGAGGTCGGCGGTGGCCCAGACGTCGTCGGCGCTTGCCAGGATCTGGGCACCCGCCGCGGCGTAGTCACCGTCGGGGATCGAGGAGCCCACGCCGGCCTCGCGCTGTAGGTACACCTCGTGCCCGTGGCGGATCAGCTCGTGCACGCCGGAGGGCGTGATCGCCACGCGGTACTCGTGGTTCTTGACCTCGCGGGGAATGCCGACCTTCATGAAGCGCCTTCCTCGAATCGCCGCAGTGTTGCCTAGGATGATGAAGGATCGGGACGCTCATCGCTAGATCACTGCCGATTATTCTGTATTCTTGCTTTGTGGCTACGAAATATTCGGACTTGACGCCGACGGTCGCTGTCGTCCCGAAGAATGTTCGCCCCGATCTGGACGACGTCGATCTGCGCATCGTGCGGGCCCTGGCGGCGGACGCCCGCATCGCCAACAACGCGCTTGCCGAGCTGGTGGGCATCGCGCCGTCGACCTGTCTCGGCCGGGTGCGGGCGCTGCGCGAGCGGGGCGTGATCCGCGGCTTTCACGCCGACGTCGATCCGGCCGCGCTGGGGCGTCCGCTGCAGGCGATGATCGCCGTGCGGCTGCAAGCGCACGCTCGTGGCCACATCACCGAGTTCGTCGCCAAGGTGACCGATCTCCCCGAGGTCCTCAACGTGTTCTTCCTCGGCGGTGCCGACGACTTCCTGGTGCACATCGCCGCGGTGAGTACCGAGAACCTCCGCGACTTCGTGGTGGTCAACCTCAGTGGCAATCCCGACGTGGCCCTGACCGAAACGAGCCTGATCTTCGAGCACGTCCGTGCCCATCCGCGATCTTGATACCAGAGCGTCGTCATGACCAAGCATGTGTATCAAGATCGCGGTCAGCGCGCGGCGAAGACTCCCGACGGGAATGCCCCGTTGGCGACGGCGATCTGGGACAGGCCCTTGCCGAGTTCGATGAGCCGCGCGGTGCGCGCCTCGCCGAGGGTGCGCCACGGCGCGCCGTCCATGCAGTCGGTGTCGGTCTCGATGCGCTCGCGCAGGGCGAGCCCGTCCTCGGTCAGTCCGTCGTCGCCGAGAATGCCCCGCTCGCGCAGGATCGCTACAGCGTCGTGCCACTGCTCGTCGGACCAGCCCCGCAGCGCCTTGGCCGACTGCTCGGTGAATCCGCGTCCCGTCGCCGTGTGGGTCACTATCGCCTCGAGGCCGGACAGCTGCGCGAGCAACAGCGCGGCCAGGTGCCCGTCGCCGCGGAATTCGCGGAGCAAGCTGGCGCCGTGCCACAGGGCCAGGTGCGGCTGCTCGGGCCACGCCAGGCCGGCATGTGCGGCGAACAGTGGGCGTCCCGCCGGGTCGAGTCGGTCGGTGGCGGCGCGCACCAGCTGGGCAGCCTCGGCAACCTCCGCGGAGGAGTCGACGTCGGCCCCGAACATTCGGCGATAGGCGCGATCGACGGCACTGAGCCGGGCGGCCAGGACCGCCTCCGGGGTCGCGAGAGTCCAGGCGCGCGGAATGAACCGGGCGACGAGGTCGGGGCTGAAGTTGTAGAACGTTGCGGCGGTGACCCCGGCGGACACGGCGCCCATCGGTGCCGAGCGGCTGGCGAAATAGCCCATCCGGCCCGGACGCAGCCCGGCGGCGGTGTACTCCTGCTCGGCCTCGGGGGCGAAGTAGATGAGCGAGTGCAGCGTCTCGACGGCGCGGTGGGCGCGGGCCGCGACGCCAGCGGCGGGTTCAGTGGACATCGGCTCACCCTAGAGCGACCCGAGAGGCCGCCGGCCAGTACCTCGCCTTGACTGCGCGTCGAGTGACGGATCCACAAGATCAGAGACGGCATTTGAGGCGTCACTCAACGCGCGAATACGTCACTCGACGTGCGGATGCGTCACTCAACCGGCGGACGGGCGGCTACAGGCGGGTCCAGGCCTCGGTGAGTACCGCGCGCAGGATCTGCTCGATCTCGTCGAACTCTGACTGGCCGACGATCAGTGGCGGTGCGAGCTGCACGACCGGGTCGCCGCGGTCGTCAGCTCGGCAGTACAGGCCCGCGTCGAAGAGCGCCTTGGACAGGAAGCCGCGCAGCAGGCGCTCGGACTCGGCCTCGTCGAAGGTCTCCTTCGTCACCTTGTCCTTGACGAGCTCGATGCCGTAGAAGTAGCCGTCGCCGCGGACGTCGCCGACGATCGGCAGGTCGTTGAGCTTGTCTAGGGTGGCCCGGAAGGCGCCCTCGTTCTGCAGGACGTGCTCGTTGAGCCCCTCGCGCTCGAAGATGTCGAGGTTGGCCATCGCCACGGCCGCCGAGACCGGATGGCCGCCGAAGGTGTAGCCGTGCGGGAAGTAGTCGCTGCCGTTCCAGTACGGCTCGGCGATCCGGTCGCTGACGATGGCGGCACCGATGGGGGAGTACCCGCTGGTGAGCCCCTTTGCGCAGGTGATGATGTCGGGCACGTAGCCGAACTTGTCGCAGCCGAACATGGTGCCCAGCCGGCCGAACGCGCAGATGACCTCGTCGGACACCAGCAGCACGTCGTGCTTGTTGCAGATCTCGCGGACCCGCTGGAAGTACCCGGGCGGCGGCGGGAAGCAGCCTCCGGAGTTCTGGACGGGCTCGAGGAACACGGCCGCGACGGTGTCGGCGCCCTCCATCTCGATCGCCTGGTCGATCTGGTCGGCGGCCCACCGGCCGAAGGCCTCGAGGTCGTCGGCGTGTTCCGGCGCGCGGTAGAAGTTGGTGTTGGGCACCTTGTGCGCCCCTGGCACGAGCGGCTCGAAGTACTTCTTCGCGTCGGGGATGCCGGTGATCGACAGGGCTCCCTGCGGCGTGCCGTGGTAGGCGATCGAGCGGCTGATCACCTTGTGCTTCATGGGTTTACCGACCAGCTTGTAATACTGCTTGGCCAGTTTCCACGCTGTCTCGACGGCTTCTCCGCCGCCGGTGGTGAAGAAGACCTTGTTCAGATCGCCCGGGGCGTAGTCCGCCAGCCGGTCGGCGAGTTCGATGGCCGGGGGGTGCGCATAGGACCAGAGCGGGAAGAACGCGAGCTCGGAGGCCTGCTGGTAGGCCGCCTCGGCCAGCTCGACCCGGCCGTGGCCGGCCTGGACGACGAACAGCCCGGCCAGCCCGTCGAGGTAGCTCTTGCCATTGGCGTCGAAGATGCGGGCCCCCTCGCCGCGCACGATCGTCGGTACCGGCGCGTGAGCGTAGGACGACAGCTTGGTGAAGTGCATCCACAGGTGTTCGCGCGCCTTGGCCGAGAGGCCTTCGACGTCGTAGGTGCGGGCGGACGTTGCGGTCATCGGGATCCCCTGGGACGCGTGGGTGGGGCGAGCGGGTGACTGAGGTCAGTCATCGTGCGCCCCAGTTGTAGGTCTGCTTGACGAGCTTGAGGTAGAGGTGCGCTTCGGTGCGGGTGACGCCCTCGATGGTGCGGATCTGGCCGTTGATCAGGCGCAGCAGGTGTTCGTCGTCTTCGACGACCACCTCGGCGATGATGTCGAACGACCCTGCGGTGATGACGATGTAGTCGACCTCCGCGATCTGGGCGAGCTTGTCGGCGATGGCCTCGACGTCCCCGGCAGCCGAGATCGCGACCATGGCCTGCCGGGCGAAGCCGAGCTGCATGGGATCGGTGACGGCAACGATCTGCATCACTCCGCCGTCGACGAGCTTCTGCACCCGCTGCCGTACCGCGGCTTCGCTCAAGCCGACCGCCTTGCCGATCGTGGAATACGCCCGACGGCCATCGGTCTGCAATTGCTCGATGATCGCCTTGGACGTGTCGTCCAGCGCGTAACGAGCTCCATTGCGGGCCACGGGTATGGTCTACCGTTCTCGATCAGATCTGGCAAGCGATTTCGTGGAAATAATTGGGTAATGCTGCGGAATCACTTGTCAGCTTAGCTGATGCGTGTCAAAGTACCTCGTCAGCGCAATGATTTTCACCGTACCTCGGGGAGACGCATGCAGTTGGGTACCACGTCGGCCGCGGACCTCGCCCCCGCGCACCCGAGCCGACCCGGCCCGGCCCGCGCCGCGGCGGTGGCCGTGCCGCTCCCCGCGATCGAGCTGGTGGGTATCGCCAAGCGCTTCCACTCCCGCCGGGGGACCGTCACGGCGGTGGAACGCGTCGACCTGGTGATAGGGGAGGGCGAGTTCTTCTCCCTGCTCGGCCCCTCCGGCTGTGGCAAGACGACCACGTTGCGCATGATCGGTGGCTTCGAGGAGCCGACCGACGGGCGGATCCTGCTCTATGGCCGCGACGTGGTCGGCGTTCCGCCGAACCATCGTGACGTGAACATGGTGTTCCAGTCCTACGCGCTGTTCCCGCACATGTCGGTGTTCGACAACGTCGCGTTCGGGCTGCGCCGCAAATCCGTCGCCAAGGCGGAGACGACCAGGCGCGTGAACGACATGCTCGAGCTCGTCCAGCTCGAGGGCAAGTCCGACCGCCGCCCGCGCGAGCTCTCCGGGGGCCAGCAGCAGCGGGTGGCGCTGGCTCGTGCGCTCGTCAACCGCCCGCGCGCGCTGCTGCTCGACGAGCCGCTCGCGGCGCTTGATCTCAAACTGCGCCAGGCCATGCAGCTCGAGCTCAAGCGAATCCAGCGCGAGGTCGGCATCACCTTCGTCTTCGTCACCCATGACCAGAACGAGGCGCTGACGATGTCCGATCGCCTCGTCGTGATGAACGCCGGGCGCATCGAACAACTCGGCGCCCCCCGCGAGGTGTACGAGCGCCCCAGGACGCGGTTCGTGGCCGGCTTTATCGGTACCTCGAACCTGATCACCGGTCTCGTCCGCTCGCTCGACGGCACCACCGCGGTGCTCGAAACCGGCGCGGGCGACTCGCTCGTCGTCACCGACGCGCGCGCGGCAGGCGCGGCAGTCGGGCAGAGTCTTGACCTCACGGTCCGCCCCGAGAAAATCTCGATCGCGACTGGGCCGCCGACCGCCGGCCGGTGTGCCCTGCGCGGACGGGTCAGCGAGGTGGTCTACCTCGGCACCTCGACGCAATACGCGGTGCGCACCACCGACGGCACGGAGCTGTCGGTCTTCGCCCAGAACGCCTCCGACGCCAGCGACATCGCCGAACGCGGCGACGACGTGTGGCTGTCCTGGCGGCCCGAACACTCGCTTGCCCTGGCCCAAAGTCGCGCGCCCGACCCGGTCGCCTGACCGTCAACACCTGTCCCGGAGGACCGATGTCTGAACATCCCGCCACCGACCACCTGTCAGCGGACCTCGTCCGCGGGCTGCTCAACCCGCGCGTGTCCAGGCGGGGCGCGCTGCAACTCGGCGGGATCTCCGCCCTAGGCATGGCCCTGGCGGCCTGCGGCGTCGGCGGGGCGGCGAAGAAGGCACCCACCGGCACTGCCGTCGTGGATGCGGCCAAAGCCTACTGGGCCGCGCAAAAGAAGACGGGCACGTTCAACTTCGCGAACTGGCCGCTCTACATCGACGTGAACCCCAACAACAAGAACGATCACCCGTCGATCGACCTGTTCACCAAGCAGACGGGCATCACCGTCAAGTACAGCGAGGTCATCCAGGCCGACGACTCGTTCTTCGGCAAGATCCAGCCGGAGCTGGCAGCCAACCAGGGCATCGGTTACGACCTCATGGTCATCACCAACGGCCTCTACCTCGACAAGCTCAAAGCGCTGAACTATTTGGTCCCGCTCGACCAGTCCATGATGACCAACTTCTACGCCAACGCCAGCAGCCTGGTGAAGAACCCGAGCTACGATCCGGGCAACATCTACACGATGGCGTGGCAGTCCGGCATGACGGGCATCGGCTATGACCCCAAACGGGTCGGACGAAAGATCACCAGCTGGAACGACCTGCAGGACCCGGCGTTCAAGGGCAAGGTCGGCATGTTCGGCGACACCGAAGATCTCCCCAACTCGGCGCTACTCGCGATCGGCGTGGCGCCGGAGAAGTCCCAGAAGGCGGATTGGCTGAACGCCGCGGCGTGGCTGAAGAAGCAGCGTCCGCTCGTGCGGTCCTACTACTCGCAGAACTACATCGACCCGCTGTCCAAAGGTGACCTGTGGCTGTCGATGGCGTGGTCCGGAGACATCTTCCAGGCCAACGCCTCCGGCGCGACCCTGGAGTTCGTCGTGCCCGACGAGGGCGCGGTGATCTGGACGGACAACATGTGCATCCCCAAGCACGCGACGCATCCCCTGGACGCCATGACCTACGCGGACTTCGTCTACCAGCCGACCATCGCCGCGATGCTGGCCGAGAGCATCAACTACATCACTCCTGTCCCGGCGGCCAAGGCAGCGATCCAGGCCGATGCCGCCAAGCTCACGGGCGCGGACAAGACGGCGATGGACGCGCTGGTCACCAGCCCGCTGATCTTCCCCAGCCAGGCCGACTACGCCAAGCTGCACCGCTACCGCGTGCTGACCGCCGCCGAGGAGCCGGTCTGGAACTCGATCTTTGAGCCGATCTATCAGTCGTGAGCCGGCGCCGCCTGGGCGCGAAGCTAGCCCCGTACCTGCTCATCCTGCCGGGTTGGCTCTGGCTGGCGATCTTCTTCGTCATCCCGACGCTGGTCATGCTGTCGGTGTCCACCCAGACCGGTGACATCGTCTCGGGGTTCCAGCAGACCTTCCACTGGCGCACCTACGTGGAGGGTTGGAACCAGTTCCACGTCCAGTTCCTGCGGTCGTTCCTGTATGGCCTGATCGCGACCGTGCTGTGCCTGACGATCGCGTACCCGGTCGCCTACTGGATCGCGTTCCGCGGCGGGACGCACAAGTCCAGCCTGCTGTTCCTGCTCCTGCTGCCGTTCTTCGTGTCTTTCGTGATCCGCACCCAGTCGTGGGGCTTCATCCTGTCCGACAACGGGATGGTGCTCTCGCCGCTTAAACACTGGCATCTCGTCGCGCAGGACTTCCACATCCTCGCCACCTCGACGGCTGTGGTCGGCGGGTTGGTCTACAACTTCCTGCCCTTCATGGTGCTGCCGATCTACGTCGCGCTCGAGCGGGTGGACCCGGCGCTGCTCGAGGCCTCGGCCGACCTGTACGCGTCGAGCCGGTTGGCCTTCACCAAGGTGGTCCTGCCGCTGTCGATGCCGGGAGTGTTCGCCGGTGTGCTGCTGACGTTCGTCCCGGCGGCGTCGGACTACGTGAACGCCTCGATCCTCGGCGGAGCCAAGACGACCATGATCGGCAACATCATCCAGACCGAGTACTTCACCAACCTCGACTACCCGATGGCTTCGGCGCTCTCGTTCATCCTCATGGCGGTGCTGCTGGTCGGCGTCTTCGCCTACGCCCGGGTACTCGGCGCCGAGGACGCGCTCCAGATGGCAGGTGCCTGAGGTGACCGCGCTGGCCGGACCGGTCTTGGAATCCTCTCTCGACGAGGCGCCGCCTGTTCGCCGGCGGGGGCGGCGCAAGCGCGGGCGCTGGGTGCTCCCGCTGTGGTCCTGGCTGGTCATCGCCTGGCTGTGCGCGCCGATCATCGTCATGATCATCTTCGGGTTCAACAATACCGGCGGAAAGTTCAACATCCGTTGGCAGGGCTTCACGCTGCGGTGGTACCGGCAGCTGTTCACCATCCCGGATCTGACCAACGCGCTGCAGAACTCGCTGACGATCGCGCTCATCGTCACGGTGATCGCCACCGCCATGGGCACCCTGCTGGGCATGGCGCTCGGCAGGTACACCTTCCGCGGCGTCGGGTCGGTCAACCTGCTGCTGTTCGCCAACATCGCCGCGCCTGAGGTGGTGCTGGGCGCAGCGCTGCTGAGCCTGTTCCTCACCGCCGGCGTCCCGCGGGGGTACTGGACGATCGTCATCGCGCAGGTGATGTTCAGCATCGCCTACGTCGCGGTCACCGTCCGCGCCCGCATGGGCGGCCTGGACCCCGCGCTCGAAGAGGCCGCCCGCGACCTGGGCGCCGGTTCGCTCGTCACCTTCTTCAAGATCACCCTGCCGCTGATCATGCCTGGGGTGCTCGCGGGAGCCCTGCTGACGTTTGCGCTGTCGATCGACGACTACATCATCACCAGCTTCAACGCCGGATCGACGGTGACCTTCCCGCTGTGGGTCTACGGCGCGTCGCGCACCGGCGTCCCGCCGCAGGTGAACGTGATGGGCACCTTGATCTTCACGTTCGGTGTCCTGCTGGCGATCACGGGCGCGGTCGTCAACCGCCGGAAGAGGGCGTGACCCGAAGCGCCGCGTCGATCCGCTCCGCCCTCGCCGACGCGAGCCCGACGCCGTTCTGGCTCGACTCACCCGATTGTCGCGAGGCCGCTGCGCCGCGGGCCGGGGATGCGGGCGAGGCTCCGGGGCCAGCCGCTGCGCGCCGTGCGCTCACCCGAGCTGATACTGCTGGGCGGTAGGTGAGTGACGTCCGTGGTGCGGGCCGAACCTACGCTAACGTAGGGGTAGGTTATCGACCCCGAGGAACGGAGGCCCCCATGACCGTCCTGGATTCAGTCGCCACCGATGCCGGCCTGCAGATGCGACTGCTGCAAGAGCTTGAACCGGTCGTCGCCGCCAACCTTGAGCGGCACCTGGCCATCTCGCGTCCCTGGCAGCCGCACGACTACGTGCCGTGGAGCCGCGGGCGCGACTTCGCGTTCCTCGGCGGTGAGGACTGGACGCCCGAGGACTCGCCGCTGGACCCGGTGGCCCGCACCGCGATGGTCGTCAACCTGCTGACCGAGGACAACCTGCCGTCCTACCACCGCGAGATCGCCACCCAGTTCGGGCGTGACGGCGCCTGGGGCGAGTGGGTCGGACGCTGGACGGCGGAGGAGGGCCGGCACGGCATCGCGCTGCGCGACTACCTCGTCGTCACCCGCGGCGTCGACCCGGTCGAGCTGGAACGGCTGCGGATGCTGCACATGAGCGC
>JAYTRE010000030.1:0-3097 GCA_043746395.1 Pseudonocardiales bacterium | reverse complement strand
CGCGGTGTCGCACATTTACCGACGCGGGGCAGCAATCCCGGGGCGTTCAAGCTGTGGAGACGAGGGGAATCGAACCCCTAACCCCCGCCTTGCAAAGGCGGTGCTCTGCCAATTGAGCTACGTCCCCGCGAGTGCTACCGAGACGAGTCGGAGGTCGCCTCGCGCCACAGCGCCGCATCGGCCTGACCCTGGCGCCGGCGCAGCACAGCCAGGACGGCCCCGGCGGCTGCGATCAGCAGGACGAGTGGCCTGTTCATGGCGGCCCTCCCTCGATTCGATATTGCGCCGTTCGGTGTTGCGATGACGTGGGCCTGGGAGGACTTGAACCTCCGGCCTCATCCTTATCAGGGATGCGCTCTAACCGTCTGAGCTACAGGCCCGCAAACACGAAGAGTGACCCTACCGGTCGGTCTCGCCGCGCTCCAAAGCGGTGGTCAGCGCTCGGTCAAGGTCAGTTCGACGCCGCCCACCAAGTCGGCGCACAGGTTGTAGATCACCGAGCCGACCGTGGACAGCGCCACGAACAGCACGATGTTGACCACGCCGATGATGGCCGCACTGCCAAAGACGATGCCCGCTGTGATCGGAGCGTTGGAACCGGGGCCGTTGATCGTCGTCACCGTGTCGTTGACCTTGCTGATCACGCCGGCCGTCTCGAGAATCCCGTACAGCGCGCCGATCGCGATCAGCCACACGAAGAACAGCGCAATCGAGAGCACGCAGGAGAACTTGAGCACCGTCCACGGGTTGATGTGGCGCAGCTGCAACTGCGCCCGCCTCGGCCCTCGCGCCCGGGCGCCCCGCGTGGCACGTGCCGCGGCGTGGTCACCGCCCGCCGCCGGTGTAGGTGCGCCAGCCGCGGAGTAGCGCTCACCCGCCACGGCCCCAGTCGGCGCCCCCGGCGACACCGTAGTGGCGCCGAATCCGCCGCTCGCCGGCGGCGCGGTCTGGCCAAGGTATGGCGATGTCATCGTCACTCCTGCTCATCCGGTTCGTCGGCGTTACGGGCTACAGCGACGACGTTGACGCCTTCGGGCAGGTTCATCAAGCGCACGCCCATTGTCTGTCGTTGAGCCCGCCGGACCTCCGCTGCCTTGGTGCGGATGACCACGCCGTCGGACGTGATCGCGTAGACCTCGTCCTGCTGGCTGACGGCAACCGCGCCGACGAGCCCGCCTCGGGTGGAAACGATACGCGCCGTGAGGACCCCTTTGCCGCCGCGCCCCTGGAGGGGATACTCGTCGATCTTGGTTCGCTTGGCGTAGCCGCCCTCAGTGGCAACCAAGATTTCGACGTTGTCCAGGTCGTCGCGGACCACCTCCATCGCGAGCAGCTCGTCGCCGGAGTTGAACCGCATCCCGAACACCCCGGACGTGGCCCGCCCCATCGGGCGCAGGCTCTCGTCATCGGCGCGGAAGCGGATCGACATCGCCCGGCGGCTGACCAGCAGCAGGTCGTCGTCGGAGGAGATGAGGGCCGCGTCGATGAGTTCGTCGTCGTGGCGCAGGTTGATGGCCACGATCCCGCCGGTGCGGTTGGAGTCGAAATCGGTGAGCTTGGACTTCTTGACTAGGCCCTGCCGGGTGGCCAGCACGAGGTAGGGCGACACCTCGTAGTTCTTCAACGCGATGACGTTGGCGATCGTCTCGTCGGGCTGGAACGCGAGCAGGTTGGCGACGTGCTGCCCGCGGGCGTTGCGGTTCGCCTCGGGCAGCTCGTAGGCCTTGGCCCGGTAGACGCGGCCCTTATTGGTGAAGAACAGGATCCAGTCGTGCGTGGAGCTGACGAAGAAGTGCTCGACGATGTCGTCGGCCCTCAGGGCTGTCCCCTGCACGCCTTTGCCGCCGCGGCGCTGAGCCCGGTACAGGTCGGTCTTGGTGCGCTTGGCGTAGCCGGTCCGGGTAATGGTGACGACGACGTCCTCGTCGGCGATCAGGTCCTCCATCGACACGTCGCCGTCGTAGGGCACCAGGACCGTGCGCCGCTCGTCGCCGTGGCGTCCCACGATCTCGTTCATCTCGTCGCGGATGATCTGCCGCTGCCGGCCGGGCTTGGCCAGGATGTCGTGGTAGTCCTCGATCTCGGCGGCGATCTCGTCGTGCTCGTCGAGGATCTTCTGCCGCTCGAGGGCGGCCAGCCGCCGCAACTGCAGGTCGAGGATCGCCACCGCCTGGATCTCGTCGATCTCCAGCAGGGCCATCAACCCCGCCTTCGCCTCGTCCGCCGACGGCGAGCTGCGGATCAGTGCGATGACCGCGTCGAGCTGGTCTAGCGCCTTGAGCAGGCCGCGGAGGATGTGGATGCGCTCTTCGGCCTTTTTGAGCAGGTAGCGGGTGCGCCGCACGATGACGTCGATCTGGTGCTCGACGTAGTGCGTGACGAACTGGTCCAAGCGCAGCGTGCGCGGTACGCCGTCGACGATGGCCAGCATGTTCGCGCCGAAGGTCGTCTGCAGCTGGGTGTGCTTGAACAGGTTGTTCAGCACCACCTTGGCGACCGCGTCGCGTTTGAGGGAAACGACGATGCGCATGCCGATGCGGTCGGAGGACTCGTCGTTGATGTCGGCGATGCCGGCAACCTTGCCCTCCCGGGCGAGGACGGCCATCGACTCGACGAGGTTGTCCGGGTTGACCTGGTACGGCAGCTCGGTGACGACGAGGATGGTGCGGCCCTTGAGGTCGTCTTCGATGGTGACGACGGCGCGCATCCGGATCGAGCCGCGGCCGGTCCGGTAAGCGTCTTCTATGCCCTCGCGGCCGACGATGAGCCCCCGGGTCGGGAAGTCCGGGCCCGGGATGAGCCTGATCAGCTCCTCGAGCAGCTCGGCCTCGGTCGCGTCCGGGTGATCGAGGGCCCAGGTGACGCCGGACGCGACCTCGCGCAGGTTGTGCGGGGGGATCCGGGTGGCCATGCCCACCGCGATGCCCTCGGAGCCGTTGACGAGCAGGTTCGGGATACGCGCAGGCAGGATGACCGGCTCGGTGGTGTTGCCGGCGTAGTTCGGGATGAAGTCGACGGTGTCCTTGTCGATGTCGGCGAGCATTGCCATCGCCAGGTTCGCCAGCCGGCCCTCGGTGTAGCGCATCGCCGCCGCGGG
>JAYTRE010000029.1:0-3454 GCA_043746395.1 Pseudonocardiales bacterium | reverse complement strand
ACCTCGCCGGGCGCGATCGCATGCCGGCCCGCCAGCTCGGCCAGGCCGGTCGCCTTCGTGACTCCCGGAGCGGCGATCTCCAGCAACCCGAACGACGAGGAGTGGGTGACGCTGGCCCGCCCGGCGAGCAGCGCCTGCGCCTCGGTGAGGAACCCGTCGACGTCAGCCGCGCGGTCCTTGGCGAGCAGCTTGACGGCTGGTCGCCCGATGATCGCGGCGAGCTCGGCCACCAGCGGCTCGGCGATGGGCTGTCCCAGCCGGTCGGTGCGGGGGTTGATCTGCCAATCGTGGACGTAACTGGGTTCGGCGGCAAAGCTGTCGCCGTACTCGACGGCGAAGCAGACCTCGGGAAACGCGTTGCGCAGCTCGGCGGTCAGGGTGGCCAGCCGGTCAGGTTGCAGCGGATGGGACGACAGCACCGAGCCGGTCGCCAGGTCGTAGAGCACCGCGCCGTTGGCGCCGACCGCGACGCCGCGGTGGCCGCTGGCCTCGGTCACCTCATCGAGCCAGCGCGGCGGACGCCCGGTGACGAACGCGACGAGCAACCCCGCCCCAGCCGCCGCGTCGAGGGCCGCGCGGGAGCGGGCCGAGACCGAGCCGTCGGAGCGCAGCAGCGTCCCGTCCAGGTCGGTGGCAATCATCCGTACTGGCGGCCGCGGTGCGGCGCCGCGAGGTCCCGGGCTGCTCACGGGGCGGTGAGCAGCTCGCGCCCACCCAGCCACGGCCGCAGTGCCGAGGGAACGTACACCGAGCCGTCGGGCTGCTGGTGGTGGTCGAGCAGGCAGGCGATCGTGCGGGCGATCGCGCACAGCGTGCCGTTGAGGGTCGCGACCGGCCCGATCCCGTCGCGGCCCCGAGCCCGGATGTTGAGCCGCCTGGACTGGAAGGTCGTGCAGTTCGACGTCGAGGTGAGTTCCCGATAGGCACCCTGCGACGGGAACCACGCCTCGATGTCGAACTTGCGGGACGCCGACGAGCCGAGGTCACCGGCCGCCACGTCGATCACCCGGTAGCTGAGCTCCAGCGTGTCGAGAAACTGCCGCTCCCAGGCCAGCAGCCGCTGGTGTTCGGCGGCCGCGTCGCCGACGTCGACGTAGGAGAACATCTCGACCTTGTCGAACCAGTGCACCCGGATGATGCCCTTGGTGTCCTTGCCGTACGAGCCGGCCTCCCGGCGAAAGCACGACGAGAAGCCGGCGTAGCGCAGCGGCAGCGCCGCCGCATCGAGGATCTCGTGCGAGTGGTAGCCGGCCAGAGCCACCTCGGAGGTGCCGACCAGGTAGAGGTCGTCGTCGGCGAGGCGGTACACCTCCGCCGCGTGCACGCCCAGGAAGCCGGTGCCCTCCATCGTCTCCGGCTTCACCAGGGCGGGGGCGATCACCGGCACGAAGCCGCACTCGATGGCCTGTGCCATGGCCAGGTTGACGAGCGCGAGCTCGAGCTCAGCGCCCAGGCCGGTGAGGAAGTAGAAGCGGGCTCCGCTCACCTTCGCGCCGCGTTCGGTGTCGATCGCCTTGAGCGCCGCGCCGATCTCGGTGTGATCCCGCGGGGACGCGACGACAGGCGGCGTACCGACGGTCGCCAGGGTGATGAAGTCGTCCTCGCCGCCGGGCGGCACGCCGTCCTCGACGATGTTGGGCACCGCGACGTGCGCGGCGCGCAGCGCCTCGTCGGCGACCGCCTGATCGGCCTCGGCGGCCTTCACCTCATCGGCGAGGTGCCGGGCCCGGGCGAGAATCTCGGGCCGCAGCTCGGGGGACGCCGTGGACACGGCCCGCCCGATCGCCTTCTGCTCGCCGCGCAGCGTGTCGGCGCGCGACACCGCGGCCCGGCGCGCGTCGTCGGCGGCCAGCAGCGCGTCGACGAGCGTCTCGTCCGCGCCGCGAACCCGCTGCGACGCCCGGACCCGGTCGGGGTCATCGCGTACCAAGCGCAGGTCAATCACAACCGCCAGGTTATCGGCCTTGGCGCGATCATTGCGCGCTCACTCGCCCGGCCGCGACTGCGCCGTGGCCGCAGCCGTCGCGCAGTCCGGCGCGGGTAAGTAGGCTCGCGGGCGTGACCGACCGCCTGCCGATCAAGATGCTGCACGACCGGGTCCTGGTGAAGGAACCGCGTGACGGCGGCGAGCGGCGCTCGTCGGGGGGCATCCTCATCCCGGCCACGGCCCAGGTCTCCAAGCGGCTGATCTGGGCCGAAGTGCTGGCCGTGGGCAACCACGTGCGCGCCGTCGAGACCGGCGACCGGGTGCTGTTCAGCCCGGATGACCGGCACGAGGTGGAGATTTCCGGCGACGAATTCCTGCTGCTGCGCGAGCGTGACCTGCACGCCGTCGCGGCCGAGCGCAACGACGCCAACACCGGCCTCTACCTGTGAGCTGCCCCGCGCCGCTGCGGGTGAGCGCCGCGGTCGCTCAGCGCACGACCACCAGCGGACCGGTAGCCCGGGCCCGGTAGGACTGCCCGGAGGCGCCGGTCACGACGACCTGCATCGTCCAGCTGCCGGTCGGCAGCGCGTGCGAGTTGACCGAGAAGGTGTTCTCGCCCGCCCGCTCGGCCACGTTGCTCGCCAGCACGACCGTCGGCCGTCCGGCGGCGACCGCCGCGATCGTCACGGTGCTGCCCGCGGCGAACTGCCGGTCTTGCCACTGCATGGCGAACGTGGTCCTGGTGGCGCAGTCGGCGGCCAGCCGGATCGAGAAGACGTGCCAGCGACGAGCGCCCGGATCCTCGTTCGGGTCCCACCGCAGCCGGGTCACCGGCGCCGTCGATGCGAACGGGTAACGCTGCCCGCGCCCGCCCGATGCGTCGGTGAGGGAAGCGGCGGACACGCCCATGTCGATGAAGATCGTCCGGGTGCCGCTGTACGTGAGCACCGGAGCGGTCTGGCTCACCTGTCGCTGGCCCGGCTGTTGCCAGACGAAGCGACCCATCGTCCCGCCGCCGGGACGGTTGGCGAGGTTGAACGGGCCGTCATAGGACTCGACGATCGTGAGCCGGTGATAGACCCGGCCGTTGATACCCCCCCGGCCGATCGGGAGATAGATGTAGGGGTCGTTGCGGTGCGGGCCGGCGTTGGTCGCCGAGAGTTCCCCGCCGCGGCTGAAGCCGAGGCGCGTCAGGTTGCCGTGGCCGGCCAGGCTGCGGACCCAGGTGAACGTCCACGGGTGCCTGAGGGCGCGCGTTGCGTAGTCGCCGCAGCCTGTCATGCTCGGCGAGTCGATGACCGGCATGGGATGTCCGACCAGCCGGCCCACCAGCGCGCTCTGCCCGCTGCGCGACACGGCGTAGAAGGCGGAGTTGGGCGGGTAGCCCGACAGGTCGGTGCGCACGCTGTCCCCAGAGCCGGACGAACCGGGCTGCGCGACGGGCATGGCGTGCTGGCTGGGGACGGCGGTGAAGGGCGAGCCGTCCGACCACCACAGGGTGGCTGGGGAGCTGTCCGGGGAGGCCCA
>JAYTRE010000028.1:0-2607 GCA_043746395.1 Pseudonocardiales bacterium | reverse complement strand
GCCGGGAAGAGCACCTCGCTCATGCGCGGGTGACTCGGTGGATGGCCGCCTCGATGCGGTCCTGGCGAGGGAGGATGGCGTACTCCAGCGCGTGCGCATACGGCACGGGCGTGTCCGGGTTCGCGACTCGCACCACGGGGGCGCGCAGCAGCCCCGGGTCGACGTCGGTGATCGTCGCCACGACCTCCCCGGACAGCCCGAAGGACAGGTAGTCCTCGTCGACGACGACGAGCCGACCGGTCTTGGCAACCGAGGTGAGGATGGCTTCGCGGTCGAGTGGCACGAGCGAGCGCAGGTCGAGCACCTCGACGCTGACGCTGCCGTCCAGCTTCTCCGCGACATCGAGCGCATGGTGCACCGACAGCGACAGCGTCACCACCGTGACGTCGCTACCCACGCGCGCCACGGCTGCCTTGCCGATCGGCACCTGGTAGTCACCCTCGGGCACGTCGGCGAGGCTGCGTGCGTTCTTGGCCATCCAGGGCAGTCCCATCACGCCCTTGTGGAACATGTACACCACGGGGTTGTCGTCACGGATCGCCGCGCTCATCAGCCCTTTGGCGTCGTACGGGTTGCTCGGAACGACGACCTTCATGCCGGGCAGATGCGCGAACGTCCCCCACAGGCATTGGGAATGCTGCGAGCCGTCGGAGTAGCCCCCGCCGACCGCGGTGGTGAGCACCATGGGGACCTTGACGTTTCCACCTGACTCGAAGTGGATCTTTGCCATGTGGTTGTAGATCTGGTCCAGGCACACACCCATGAAATCGGCGAACATCAGCTCGGCGATCGGCCGCATCCCCTCCACCGCCGCCCCGATCGCCAGGCCGATGAACGCCGTCTCGGAGATGGGGGTGTCGATGACGCGCTGCGGACCGAAGGTGTCGAGCAATCCGGTGGTGGAGCTGAAGATTCCCCCGTATGCGCCGACATCCTCGCCGATGTAGAAGACACTCGGGTCTGCCCGCATCTCGAGTTCGATCGCCTCGACCATGGCCTTGGCCGTGGTCAGTCGGTGGCTGGCTCGCAGCTCCGGGGCAACTGGGGCGTCTGTTGTGGTCATCTCGGCCTCCTCAGGCGAACACGTATGCGCGGGCGCCCGCAGGGTCGGGCACAGGGCTGTCCTTGGCGAAGGTGATCGCTTCCTCGACGCGGACCTGGGCTTGGGCCTTGACCTCGCCGCAACTGCTGTCGTCGACTAGCCCGTCCGCGCGCAGCCGCGCCTCGTAGGCGGGGATCGGGTCGCGCTGCGGTGCGTCGTCCAGGTCACCGCGGTAACCCTGCGCGTCGCCCTCGAAGTGGCCCCAGAGCCGCAGGGTGTGCACCTCGAGCAAGGTCGGGCCCTCGCCGGCGCGGGCCCGGGCCACGGCGCGCTTCGCGGCCCGGTAGATCGCATCGGCGTCGTTGTCGATGCGTTCTGCGGGGATGCCGTACGCGGCGCCGCGCGCCGCATTGGACGGCACGGCCGTGGATGCCGAGCGCGGCACGGAGATCGCCCAGTCGTTGTCCTCGATGACGAACACGACCGGCAGCTTCCACAGCGCGGCCAGGTTGAGCGACTCGTGGAACCCGCCCTGGTTTGCGGCGCCCTCACCGGTGACGGCGACCGCAATGCGGTCGCTACCCTGCCGTTGGAAGGCGAACGCTTGACCGAGTGCCGGTGGATAGCCCTCGGCGATGATGCCGGAACACGAGAAGTGGGTAGCCGGATCGAACAGATGCATGTGCCCGCCCCGGCCGCGGCCGAGACCTGTTTCCCGACCGAAGATCTCCGCCGCCATCGTCGACAGGTCCATGCCGTGCGCAATCGCGAAGTGATGCGGACGGTGCGTCGCCGTTACGGCATCCTCGCGCGTCAGGTTCTCGCAGACGCCTGCGGCGACGGGCTCCTGGCCGGCGGAAAGGTGCATCTCGCCGGGCACCAGCCCCTTGCCGATGTCGAACCCCGGGCCCTTGTCCGCGTGGTACTCGCGCAAGATGGCTTCCTCGAAGGTGCGCGACAGCACCATCGTTCGATACAGCCGCAGCCGCGTCTCGCTGTCGAGTCCGCCCTGCCCGGGAACCGGTGGACGCTGGTCGGTCGCTGTGGTCATGGTTGAACCTCCTGGCTTCTCACGCCATGACGCTCTACCCGCTCATCAGGCGCCGCAAGGGGGAGAAGTTCAGATGGTGATACATCCGCCGTGGCTACACCGCGTCGGCGTAGGCGACGAGCAGCGCCGCCCGCCGCAGCACGTCGCTGTGCTCCATGATGCGGTGCGCCTGCCGCGGCGGCACGGAGACTGCCACTGCCGCGAGGAGCGAGCGTGAGGGCACCGGAGTAGCGACACACGCCGTCCCTAGCGCGTACTCCTCACGGTCCAGCGCGTAGCCCCGCACGGCCTGCAACTGGCGCAGCAGTACCCGGCGGTCGGTGACCGTCCGCGGTGTGAGATCCGGTAGATCGTGGTCGGCGACGTACGCGGCTCGAGCCCGTTCATCAAGCCTCGAAAGGACCGCCTTACCCAACGCGGTGGCGTGCGCGGCATCGTGGAAGCCCACCCACAGGTCGGTGCGGGGCGCGTCCGGGCTGTCGACGATGTCGATGACAGTGATCTCGCCGTCAAC
>JAYTRE010000027.1:0-8337 GCA_043746395.1 Pseudonocardiales bacterium | reverse complement strand
GTGGTTCCTGTTCGACGAGGTGCAGGCGAGCGTTCACGGCACCAGGTCCGCGACGAGGTCGGCCGGCGTGCGGGCCATGTAGCGCGACAGGCCCACGGCGATGACGAGCGCGCCGGTGCCGAGGTAGAGCCCGAGCAGAGCGGGGGCGTCGCTGCCGGCCAGGACGCCGTGCAGCCACACCAGGACCAGCGCCACCGCCGCCACCTTGTGGATGCCCCACCACAGCCAGGGCCGCAGCCGCCCCGCCAGCGCGGCGGTGATCCCGGCGAGCAGGCCCGACCAGGCCCCGACGAGCCCGAAGGTCGTCGCGACCGGGCGGTAGGTGGCGTGCATCGGCAGCAGGGCTCCCCACCAGCCGACCCCGGCGTACCGGTCGGTGGCGAGCACGACGACGTGCAGCACGGTGAAGGCCAGGGTGAAGACCGCCAACGCGATGTGCAGCCGGATCCGGGTGGCCGTGCTGGGCCGGCGCAACCGGCTGCGCCACGGGTGCGACAGCACCATCCCGGTGAGGACGAGCACGACCAGCAGGAGGTAGGAGCACACCCCGGCGGCGCGGCCGATGATCCACGGCGCCATCCGGTTTCCGGACACCTGCGCGACGGCTCGCCCGATCAGCGCTGACGTGAGGCCGGCACTGACGACGACCGCCACCAGCAGCCCAGCTGCCCGCGCCCCGCGACGCAGGCCGCTGCCGGTCAGTGTGCTCACGCCGATCCCTCGCCCGCCGCTCGCCAGATGACGAACGGGCGGGCCGCCTCGCTCATCTGCACCGTCCCATCATCGCTGACCCAGATCGCCGCCAGGCCGCGGTCAGTTGCCGCCTGCGCGATCGCGTCCCGACCGTGCAGGAACAACACCTTGCTCCAGACCTCGTCGTCGGCGGGGTCCGGGCCGACCACGGTCACCGACAGTAGCCCGGCGCCTCCGGGTGCACCTGTGCGCGGATCGATGAGGTGGTGGACGGGCACCCCGTCGGCCCGCCACTTCCGCAGCCGGATCGACGAGGTGGTGCACCCACCGTCTCGCAGGGCGAGTACGGCCACGGGATGCAGGCCCCCGCGAGGGTCCTCGATCCCCACGTGCCACCCGTCGCCGTCGGGCCCCAGTCCCTGCAGCGCACAGTCCCCGCCGGCGTCGATGACGAACTCGGGGTAGTAGGGGGCGAGCCGCTCGGCGGCCCAGCGGACGGCCAGCCCCTTGCCGATCCCGCCCAGGTCGATCGGGACCGGCCCGATCCGGACCGCCTGCCCGTCCGGATCGAGCCCGGGCGCCCACCCGGGCAGCGCGGCGACCGCGGACTGGACCGATCCGGGAACTTCGACGCCGCCGGCCGCGAACGGGAGCGAGCGGGAATAGCCGAGTCGGCGCAGCGCGTCCAGGATCCGGGGATCGAACAGGCCGCCGGTGCGCAGGTGAGCCGCCGCGGCCTCGGCTACGGCGGCGTAACACCACGGTCCGACCGGGCACCATTCGGCGCCGCTGCGGTTGGCGCGCATGAGGTCGCTGTCGGTGTCGAAGCGGGTGCATTCCGCCTCGACCTGAGCGAACACCGGCGTGATGAGTTCCATGGCGCGTTCGGGGTCCAGGGCGCCGGCCCCGATGAGCACGGTCACCTCGGATGCCATGGCTTGCAGCGAGCCGCGCCACGGGCCCACTGGGAGGGCTTGCGGCGCGGCTCGACCGATAGCGGGGATCGCTGCGGGGCCGGTCACGGCGGCGCTCCGGAGGCTCTCGTCGTGACCTGGACGGCAGGCGGTGCCGGGGCGGCAACGGGCGCGGGCGCCGGTTGCGCAGCGGGGCCGGCGCCCGCTGCGGGCGCGACGTTGGCACCCGCTGCGGTCCCTGAGTTCTGCGCTGCGCTGCCGCCCGAGTTCGCCGCGGCCGAGCCGCTCCGGCCCGCCGCGGCGGCGGCCGCCTCGACGGCCAGCTGGTGCCGGAGCGAAGCGAGCTGCTTGGTCAGCAGCGCCGCCTGACGGTCGCGATCGGCCAGGGTCCGGCGCAGCGCGGCGGCGGCGCGGTCAGCCGACGCTGTGGTGGTGTCCGCGACGGCGGATGCCCCGGGCACGGCCCGCGGCGCCGGGGCGGGGGCCACGGCGGGCCGGGCGTGATCGGCCCATGACACCGACACGCCAAACAGCGCGGCAGCACCGGGAGCCACCACGAGGGCGGCGGTCCACCGCGCCCGCCGCCCGATGGTGTTAGTCATCTGCGTGCCGCCCGATGGCGTCAGTTGTCCCCGCCGGATCCGCCATCCGAGCCGTCATCGCCGTGCGGAGCGCCAGATCCGCCGCTGGCCCCGGTGGTCGCGTGGACCTCCGGGCGTTCGGACGCTGCCGAGGAACTGGTCTCGCTCGACATCGGCTCCGGCGCGTGGGTCGTCGGGGTGAGCTGTTGCGTCGTCGGTGTTTCACTCGCAGCGGGTGTCGGTTCGGCGGCGAGCTGCGCCGCCCGGAGGGCGGCCTCAGCGCGGATCTTGGCCTGCGTGGCGGCGATGGCCCGATCGAGCTCGGCGACCCGGTTCTGAGCAGCGGCCGCCTCCGCCCGGACCGCGGTGAAGAAGGAGGCTGAGGTGTGGGACGGGCTCTCGACCGGTCGCGAGACATGGCTGGCTAGCTGCTGGCTGGTGGGAATCGCGGCGAGCCCGACGCCGGCTCCGGCGAGGACCGCGCCGGCCGCGGCCGCGCTGGTGACAATTCTGGATCGACGTCGCATGGGGTTCCATTCCGCTCGGGGGTTGCGGTCAGTCAGACGATGTCGAGATCTTCGCCCGGTACCGTGGGGATGGTTTTCCCGCGGTTGCCGGTCCGTCGATCGCGACGTGACGACTTAGTCATCGGCGATCGTGGACGCGGGGTTACCCGGCAGCCACACTAAATTGCTGGCGAACCGGGCCCGGGCTCGCGAGGAGGATGCGGCACATGGGCACAGCTGGCGTCACCGACGAGGTGTTCGCCGCGGCTCGGCAGGGGGACGGTGCGGCGCTGCGCGAGGTCTATGAATGGCTCGCCCCGGCGGTGCTGGGATATCTGCGCGCCAAGGGTGTTGCCGATCCTGAAGCGGTCACCAGCGACGTATTCCTCGCGCTGCTGCCCCAGCTGCCTCGGGTCACGGGCGGGGTGCCCGGCCTGCGCAAGCTCGCCTTCTCGATCGCGCACGCGCGCATGGTCGACGAGCACCGCGCACGCGCCCGGCGCCCGGCGCCAGTCCCCTACGAGCCGGACCAGGACACCCGAGTCGTCGAAGCGGCCGAGGCGACCGCGCAGGTCAGCCTGGCCACCGAGCGGGTGCTGCAGATCCTCGACCTGCTGCCCGAGGAGCAACGCGAGGTGCTGACGCTGCGCATCGTCGCCGACCTCTCGGTGGACCAGGTCGCCGAGATCATGGACCGGTCCGCGGGTGCGGTGAAGCAGTTGCAGCGGCGCGGCCTCGTGACCATCAGGGTGGCCCTCGCCGAGCAGCGGGTAACCCTGTGACCGGCGGCGACGATGACCAGACTGCGATGAGCGGGGTATACGAAGTCGGCGGTCGGGCAGCCAGCGAGACGGGCGCCCCGACCCCAGACGAGACGGTGATGGCGGCGGGGGTATCCCGGTTCGTCGCGGAGCTGCGCGCCCTCGGCGCCGGCCCCGCGCCGGCGCCGTCGCCCGCGTTGGAGGCGCTGCTGGCCGGGGTGATCCCGCTCGCCTCGAGGGCGCCCCGCTCGTTCCGGCACCGGCGCGCCTACCTGATCGGCGCCGCGGCGGCCTCGGTGATCGCCCTGACCGGCGTAGCCGCCGCCCACGACAGCCTCCCGCAGCCCGCCCAGCTGCTCGTGGCGCACGTCGTCAACGTGCTCACGCCCTTCCACATCGACCTGTCGAGCGCTCCCAGCCAAGAGCCTCGACCCAACCCGGTCTCGCCGGTGTCCGGTACACCGGCGACCGAGACGCCGACCGGGATGGTGCCTCCCCCCCGAGCGCCATCCCGGTCGGTTGGCCGCGAGCAGCCCGTCGAAACTCCGGGCGCATCGGAATCGACGGACGCAGGTGGCGCCCCGCTGCGGTCCCAGTCGGCTCCCAGCGGCGGGGAGACCTCCGCGGGCAGTGGCGAATTCGGCACGCGCCAGACGCAGCCGTCGACCAGCGCCCCGCGCAGCGGCGAGTCGTCCCCGACCAGCGCCTCGTCGGATAAACCGGACAGCTGAGGGGCCGGGCCGGCCGGTGCAATAAGCTCATGACGCCGCCCGGTTGCCGACCGCGAAGACGCGGCGGAACCCGAACAGGGTGCCGCGCGCCGTCGCGGGGTAGGCCGCGCGCAGGGCCGCCGCATACTCGGCCTCGAAGTCCGCGGGATCCTGGCTCGAGGAATCCAGCGCGGCGAGCACGGGCCGCAGCCCGGTTCCCCGCACCCACTCCAGCACCGGATCGGTGCCGCCGAGCACGTGCAGGTAGGTGCTCTCCCACACGTCCGCGCGCAGCCCGGCTTCGAGCAGTAGCGCCGCGTACTCGGCGGGTTCGCCGACGGAGTCGTGGTGGCGCAGCACCCCGTCGAGATGCCGCGCCCACCGCGGCGACGCGGCGAGCTCGCGCATGAGCTGGTGCGACGGCGAGCCGAAGTTTCCCGGAAGCTGGAAGGCGAGCCAGCCGCCGGCCGGTAGCTGCCGGGCGCAGCGGCGCAGCACCTCCCGATGCCCCGGCACCCACTGCAGCGCGGCGTTGCTGACGATCACGTCGGCGTCAGCGGGCATCGCCCAGTCAGCGATGTCCCCGACGCGAAACGTCAGAGCGGGATTTGCCAGGGGGAGTGCCTCGGCGATCATCTCCGGCGACGCGTCGATGCCCTCGACCCGGGCACCCGGCCAGCGTTCACCGAGCAGCGCGGTGAGCGTGCCCGGGCCGCAGCCCAGGTCGATCACTCGCCGCGGTGCCGCCGCCGCAACCCGTGCCACGAGATCCAGGAACGGCCGGGCCCGCTCCTCGGCGTAGCGGCCGTACTGGATCGGATCCCACTTCATGGCGAGTCCTCCTCGACGTCACGGCCTCTCGACGTCACGACAATATATCTTGAAGTCAAGAGATATGGCAGCATGGCGGCATGACCGACGAAGTGGACGACATCGTCGCCGCCTGGCACCGCGAACGCCCCGACCTGGAGGTAAGCCCGCTGCAGATCCTCTCGCGCGTCGCCCGGCTGGCCGCCGTCCTCGACGAGCGTCGAGCCAGCGCGTTCGTCGAGCACGGCCTGCAAGCGCACGAGTTCGACGTGCTCACCGCGCTGCGCCGCAGCGGAGATCCCTTCGAGCTCACGCCCGGCGAACTGAGCGCGGCGACCCACGTGACGTCCGGGACGATGACCAGCCGGCTGGATCGGCTAAGCGCCCGGCGCCTGGTCACCCGGCACCCCGATCCGTCGGACGGGCGACTGGTGCGGGTCCGGCTCACCCCCGCCGGACGACGCCGCGTGGACGCCGCGTTCGAGGCCTTGTTGCACTCCGAGCGCGTGTTGCTCTCGCGGCTTCCCGCCGCCCAGCGCGAGGGGCTCGCCGACGCGCTGCGCGAGCTGCTCGCGGCTGCCGCCGACCTCCCCTGAGTGGCCCCGGCCGCGCGCGCCACCCGTGCAGAGCCGGGCTGCTGACCTGGTCCACAGCTAGGCTGAGCCCGTTGTGCTCCAGTCCTGAGGGGGACCCCATCAGCGCGGAACCGGACCTGCAGGCCGCCGGGATGGCCGCCGGGGTGTCGTCGGTGGCGGCCATCCGCGGGGTGCTGCGGGTGACCGCGTTTCGCCGGCTGTGGTACTCGACCGCGCTGTCCAGCCTCGGCGACTGGCTGGGACTGTTGGCCACCACCGCGCTGGCCACGTCGCTGGTACACGGGTATCAGGCGCAGAACTATGCGCTGGGTGGTGTGCTGGTCGTCAAGCTGCTGCCCGCGATCGTCCTGGGCCCGGTGGCCGGCGCGTTCGCCGACCGCTTCGACCGGCGCCGCACGATGGTGGTGTCCGACGCGATCCGGTTCGGGCTGTTCCTCACGATCCCGCTGGTGCACACGGTGCCCTGGCTACTCGTCGCGAGCTTCCTTATCGAGTGTGTCAGCCTGTTTTGGCTACCCGCCAAGGACGCGTCGGTGCCGAACCTGGTCCGTCGTGACCAAATCGAGGCGGCCAACCAGCTGAGCCTGATTACCACCTACGGCTTCACTCCGGTCCTCGGTGCCGCCCTGTTCTCGGTGCTGTCGCTGATCACGAACGTGCTGGCGCGGCACCTGAGCTTCTTCCGGGCCCAGCCGGTCGACCTCGCGCTGTACTTCAATGCGGCGACGTTTTTGGTCGGCGCGCTCGTCGTCTACTTCATCCACGAGATCAGCGGGCACCGCACCGGCCAGGCGCTCGGCGAGCAGCCGAGCCTGCTGTTCCTGATGCGCGAGGGCGTCACCTTCATCCGCTCGTCGCGGCTCATCGGCGGCCTGATCATCGGGCTCGTCGGCGCGTTCGCAGGGGGCGGTGCAGTCATCGGTGCCGGCAAGATCTTCGTGACCAGCCTCGGCGGGGGCAACGCGGCGTACGGCATGCTCTTCGGGTCAGTGTTCGTCGGACTCGGTTCGGGCATGGCCCTGGGCCCGCGGATCGCGCGCGGGTTGTCGCGGCGCCGGCTGTTCGGGCTGGCGATCGTGTTCGGCGGCCTGTGCCTGATCATGACGGCGGTCATGCCGCAGGTGGCGCTCGCGATGATCTTCGTTCTCGGGGTCGGCTTCGGCGCGGGCGTCGCCTACCTGGCCGGGACGACGCTGATGGGCACCGACGTCGATGACGAGATGCGGGGGCGCGTCTTCGCGCTGCTGCAGTCGCTGATCCGGGTGGTGCTGATCGTGGCGCTGGCCGCGATCCCGTTCGTGGTGGCCCAGGTCGGTCGCCGGCATCTCGCGGTCTTCGGCACCCACGCCACCATCGACGGCACCCGCTTCGTGCTCGTCGCCGGTGGGCTGTTTGCGGTGGCGGCGGGACTGCTGGCGTACCGCAAGATGGACGATGGCCAGCCGGTGTCGGTGTGGGCGGACTTCAAGCTCGCGGTGCGCGGGGATGCCTCGGCGCGCCGTCGGCTGCACAGCGGGGGCGTCTTCGTCGCCTTCGAGGGCGGGGATGGCTCGGGCAAGTCGACGCAGATCACGCTGCTCGCCGACGCGCTGCGTGCCGGTGGACGGTCGGTCACGGTGACCCGCGAGCCCGGTGCCACCGACGTCGGAAACCACATCCGCGAACTCGTGCTGCACAAACAGTTCCCACTCGCGCCGCGAGCTGAGGCGTTGCTGTTCGCCGCGGACCGGGCCCAACACGTCGAGACCGTCATCGGCCCGGCGCTGGCCGCCGGCGATGTCGTGCTGACCGACCGCTACGTCGACTCCTCGCTGGCCTACCAGGGTTCCGGACGCAACCTGTCCGTCGATGACCTCCGGCGGATCTCGCAGTGGGCGACCGACGGCCTGATGCCCGATCTGAGCATCCTGCTGGACCTGCCGGCCCGCGACGGGCTGGTGCGGGCCACCGGCGGTGGTTCGGCCGACAAGCTCGAGAGCGAGTCGTTGGAGTTCCACGAGCGGGTCCGGCACGCCTTCCGGACTCTCGCCGAGGCCGAGCCGCGGCGCTACCTGATCCTCGACGCGACGCGCCCGCCGGCTGAGATCGCCGCGAGGGTGCACGCCGCGGTGGAGGCGCTCTTCACGCCCCGGCGCACGTTGCTGCACCGGTCGCCGGTCCCGCCCGCGCAGGCTCGGAGCTCAGTGTGAGCGGACCGGGGCACGACGTCGGGTGGGCTGAACTGGTGGGCCAGGACGAGACCGTCGACGTGCTGCGGGCCGCAGCGACCGCGGCGGCCGACCGCAGCCACGGTCGCCGCGAGCGTCCCGGCGCGATGAGCCATGCGTGGCTGTTCACCGGCCCCCCCGGTTCGGGGCGCTCGGTGGCCGCCCGCGCCTTCGCCGCGGCCCTGCAGTGCGAGCACGACGCGGAGCCCGGGTGCGGCACCTGCGCGGCCTGCCACACCGTGCGCGCGGGCACGCATCCCGACGTGCACTCCGTCGTGCCGGAGGGGTTGTCGATCTCGGTCGCCGAGATGCGCGGGGTGGTCGCTATCGCCTCGCGGCTGCCGGCGCTGGGCCGGTGGCAGGTGGTGGTGATCGAGGACGCCGACCGGCTCACCGAGCAGGCGTCCAATGCGCTGCTCAAGGCGATCGAGGAGCCGCCGGCGCGCACGGTCTTCCTGCTGTGCGCACCGTCCACCCACCCCGACGACATTTCGTTGACAGTCCGCTCGCGGTGCCGGCTGGTTGCGCTGCGGATCCCGCCCGCAGCTGCCGTGGCCGC
>JAYTRE010000026.1:0-8187 GCA_043746395.1 Pseudonocardiales bacterium | reverse complement strand
TATATGGACGAGCGGCTGGGCAGGCTGCACTTCTGGTTGACGTTCATCGGCTTTCACATGACGTTCTTGGTGCAGCACTGGCTCGGCGCCGAGGGCATGCCGCGCCGCATCTCCGACTACCTGCCGACGGACGGCTTCACCACGCTCAACACGTTCTCCACGATCGGGTCGTTCGTGCTGGGGTCCTCGTTGCTGCCCTTCGCCTACAACATGTACAAGTCCTACCGCTTCGGGGAGATCGTCACCTCCGACGATCCGTGGGGGCACGGCAACTCGCTGGAATGGGCGACGTCCTGCCCGCCGCCACGGCACAACTTCACGTCGATCCCGCGGATCCGCTCCGAACGGCCGGCCTTCGAGTACCACTACCCGCACCTGCTGGAGCGCCTCGGCGCGGAGGCGCACGCCGGAAAGCTCCACCACGGCCCGCCTAGGGCCGGTGCCACCATCGGCGCCGAGGGTTCCCGCAGCGGTCCACGGGACACCGACCCAGGCCGGTGACCTGGGGGCAACCTCGGTTGCCGTCTCGTCCCTGGACACCAGCCATGCATCCGACGTCCGTGCTCGCGACGATCACCGGGCGCGATCGCCCCGGCGTCACCGCCGCGTTCTTCGCCGCCCTCGCCGCCCACGACGTCGACGTGCGCGACGTGGAGCAGGTCGTGATCCGGGAGCGACTCATCCTCGCGGTGCTGCTCGACCTGCGCGGCGACCCGTCCAGCCTGCGCAGTTCGGTCACCCAGACCGCCCAAGCGCTGGGGATGGAGTCAGAGGTCGTCATCGCCGACGACACGCACGGCCCGCGCGGCACCGACGTCGCGCGCAGCCACGTGATCGTGATCGGCCACCCGCTCCGGCCCGGAGCGCTCAGCCACATCGCCCAGCGCATCGCTGACCGCGGGGACAACATCGAGTCGGTGGCGCAGTTGTCGGGCGAGCCTGCCACGAGCGTCGAGCTGATCGTCCGCACCACCGATCAGAGCGAGCTGCGGACGGTACTCGTACAAGCAGCCGACGAGACCGGTGTCGACATCGCGGTTGAGCGGGCTGGTCTGCGCCGTCGTGCCAAGCGGCTCGTGGTCCTCGACGTCGACTCCACGCTGATCCGCGACGAGGCGATCAACGTCTTGGCCGCTCGGGCTGGAGTCAGTGACCGGGTCGCCGTCATCACCGAGCGGGCGATGGCGGGTGAGGTGGAGTTCGCCGAGTCACTGCGCTCCCGCGTAGCGCTACTCGCCGGCCTTCCCGCGAGCACGGTCGAGGAGGTCCGCGACGCGCTCGAACTGACTCCTGGGGCACGAACGTTCGTGCGGACCCTGCACCGGCTCGGCTTCCAGGTCGGCGTGGTCAGCGGCGGCTTCACCATCTTCACCGACCGGTTCGTGGCCGAGCTCGAACTGGATTTCGCGGCCGCGAACGAGCTCGAGATCGTCGACGGGCACGTCACCGGGCGCGTGCTGGGCCCGGTCATCGACCGCGCCGGCAAGGCGGAGGCACTGATCCGCTTCGCACTACAGTTCGGCGTGCCGATGTCGCAGACCGTCGCGGTCGGCGACGGTGCGAACGACATCGACATGCTCAAAGCAGCCGGGCTCGGCATCGCCTTCAATGCCAAGTCCGCGCTCCGAGCGGCAGCCGACACCTCGTTGAACGTCCCCTATCTCGACACGGTGCTGTTCATCCTCGGCATCCCCCAGACCGAGATCGACGAGGCCGCCGCCGACGCCGACGACGACGACCTGCGGTAGCTGGTCAGCTGCGCTTGTGCTGCGGGCCGAGCGCGGCGCCGAACCCGATAAGGACGAAGCCGGCCAGCGCGAGATAGAACCCCAGCCGCGCATTCTTGAGGTAGTCGCCATAGCTGCTGAGCGCATGGTCGGCGGTGATCCCGCTCTTGAGCAGCTGGATGGCGAGGAAGGTCAGGACCACGGCGCCGAGCGCGACGACCGGGCCGATGACCCGGAACGCCGCGCCAACCGTCGGGACGGCAGCCAGGATCGCGCTGAGGACCGCGACGACGAGCAGCGCCCAGCCCAGCCAGTCGAAGTACGCCTTGGCCAGCGTGGCGGCTGAGCCGCCGGAGGTGTCCAGCAACGCGCGGATGTTGCCGAAATGGGCGGGGTCGCTGGACGTGGCGCCCGTGAACCAGTTGACCCTGGTGAAGGCGAGGACCACGAGGACCGCACCGACCGCGGCGACCAGGGCGGCAGCGACGCCGAACGTCTGGCTCGGACCGGGATCCAGGCGGGCGAACTGGGTGGTGACCGGTCCCATGGGGCTCGGGCGGTCGTGGCCGGGTCGGCCGTATGCCGGCGGCCCGGAGGCCGGTGCAGATCCGTAGCCAGGCGCCGGGCCGGAGCCGGGCTGCTGACCGTAGCTGGGCTCCTGCCCGTATCCGGGTGTCGTGGGTCCGCTCATGGCGCGAACTTAGCCGAGATCGGCCTCCGGCGTCAGCACCGCCTCGCAGTCCATGGCACCCGGCCGGTGCCGGTACCCGGCGGGCGGGGCCTCAGCGGGAGCTGAGCAACCGGGTCGGGATGGCCGGCTCGCCGCGGGACAGCTTGAGCCCGTCCCACGGCAGGCTCACCGTGGCGGCGCGCAGGTGCTCGCGCGACTGTTCCAGGGTGGGCAGATCCCCGACCGCCACACCGCCTCGAACGAGGGGTCGCTGCATCGGCCGCTCGCCTTCGCCGGGCTGCGTGAGCGGCCCAGCGACCACGATCTCCTCGACGGCCGTGCCCGTCGGTTTGTGCACCCGCAGCGCGGTCTTGCGGCCGCCGTGGCTCTGCTTGTGCTCTGAGCGCTTGGCCACCGCATGCCCGTCCACCTCGACGAGCTTGTAGACCAGGTTGGCGGTGGGTGCGCCCGAACCGGTAACGACCGCGGTGCCCGCGCCGTATACATCGACCGGGGCCGCCGCCAGCGCCGCGATGGAAAACTCGTCGAGATCACCGCTGACCACGATGCGGGTCCCGGTCGCGCCGAGCGCGTCGAGCTGGGTGCGGGCGTGGCTGGCCATCACGCCGAGGTCGCCGGAGTCGATACGCACCGCACCCAGCGACGGGCCGGCGGCCTGCACCGCGAGCTCGATGCCGCGGGTGATGTCGTAGGTGTCGACCAGCAGGGTCGTCCCGACGCCGAGCGAGCTCAGTTGCGCGGCATAGGCGGCTCGCTCGTCGTCGTGCAGCAGGATGAAGGCGTGCGCCGCAGTCCCGGCGGTCGGCACGCCGTAGCGCGCACTCGCGGCCAGGTTGGACGTCGAGGCGAAGCCGGCCAGGTAGGCGGCCCGGGCAGCGGCGATCGCGGCCTGCTCGTGGGTGCGCCGCGAGCCCATCTCGATGATGGGCCGGCCGCCGGCGGCGGTGACCATGCGGGCCGCGGCAGACGCGACGGCGCAGTCGTGGTTGAGGATTGACAGCACGAGCGTCTCGAGGACCACCGCCTCGGCGAAGGTGCCGGTGACGGTGAGGATCGGGGAGAAGGGGAAGTGCAGCTCGCCTTCGGGGTAGCCGTCGATCTCGCCGCCGAACCGGTAGCCGGCGAGATACTCGGCGGCGGCATCGTCGACGATGCCCTGGCGCTGCAGCCAGCCGAGCGTCGCGGCGTCGAAGCGGAAGTCGGCGATCGCATCGAGCAGGCGCGCCGTGCCGGCTACCACGCCGTAGCGGCGTCCGTCGGGCAGTCGTCGGGCGAACACCTCGAAGACGCACCGCCGCTGCGCCGTTCCGTCCCGCAGTGCGGAGCCCAGCATGGTGAGCTCGTAGCGGTCGGTGAGTAGCGCGGTCGTCATGGCGCGATCGTGTCAGACGCCTTGGTACGCAGCTGAGCGCGCTACCCCGAGCTCGACCGGTGCTCGGGCGGGCGTGCCACCATGGACCCATGGCGGGCACCCTTACGCCGCAGCGCGAGAGCACGCGGGAGGCGGATGCGGATACGCGCTCGGAGGCCGATCGGCCGTGGATCACCCTCGTGTGGAACGACCCGATCAACCTGATGAGCTACGTGACGCACGTCTTCATGACGGTCTTCGGCTACCCCAAGGCTAAGGCGGAGCGGCTGATGCTCGACGTTCACCGGCGCGGCCGGGCCGTGGTGTCCACGGGTACTCGCGAGCGCATGGAACTCGATGTCGCCATCCTGCACGGCTACGGCCTGTGGGCCACGCTCCAGCAGGAGGACTGACGTGCGGGTCTCCCGACGCCATGGCGCCCTCCGGCTGCGCTTCGAGTCGGTCGAGGCGACGCTGCTGATCTCCCTGCTGGCGGACTTCGTCGCCCTGCTCGACGTCGGCGAGCCGGAATCCGCCGATCCGGTTGTCCGGCGGCTGTTTCCCGACGGCTACCGCGACGACGGGGCGGCCTCGGCCGAGTTCCGTGAGCTCACCGAATCCGGCCTGCGTCAGGATCGCAGCGGGCGCGCGCGTGCCTGCCGCGACGAACTCGCCGCCACCGACGGTGATCTCGCACTCGACCCGGAGTCCGGTGAACGGTGGATCCAGGTGCTCAACGACCTGCGCCTGGCGATCGGCACCCGGCTGGGCATCACCGAGGACGACGACCACGACATCGATCCGCAGGCCCGCGACGCCGGCCCGCGCACGATCTACCTCTGGTTGACCGCCACCCAGGAATCCCTCGTGCAGGCCCTCATGAAATGAGGCGGCGCGTCCCGCCCGGTATCCTCGGTACTCGTGCTGACCATCGACCGGGCGACCCGCGACGCGATTGTCGCCCACGCCCGCCGGGACCACCCGGACGAGGCATGCGGGGTGGTGGCCGGCGCCGAGGGCAGCGACCTGCCGACCCGCTTCGTGCCGATGCTCAACGCTGCCCGCTCGCCGACCTTCTACGAGTTCGACTCGGTCGACCTGCTGCGGCTCTATCAGGAGATGGAGGCCGCCGACGAGGAGCCGGTAGTCGTCTACCACTCACACACCGCCACCGAGGCCTTCCCGTCGCGCACCGATACCGCCTACGCCTCGGAACCGAACGCGCACTACGTCGTGGTGTCGACCCGAGAGCCCGATACCGTCGAGTTCCGCTCGTTCCGCATCCGCGACGGCGTGGTCGCCGAGGAGCCGATCGAGGTGATCGAGTCCTATGCGTGACGCCCTCATCGAGCGGGTTCTGCTGGGGCACCGTCGCGTCGACGTCGACTACGACTGTCGGTGAGTTCGGCCACCCCCGAGCAGGGTGGGAGCATTGACGCTTTGCCCGGTGTTGACGACCACGAGTACCTTCCCTTCCGACAGGAGCCCCACGACCATGGCCATCGAGGTCAAGATCCCGACCATCCTGCGCACCTACACCGGCGGCGCCAAGACCGTCGAGGCCAAGGGCGACACGCTCGCGGCGCTCATCGACGACCTGGACGCGCGCCACGCGGGCCTCAAGAGCCGGCTGATCACCGACGAGGGCAGCCTGCACCGCTTCGTCAACGTGTACGTCAACGACGAGGATGTGCGTTTCACCGGCTCGCTGGCGACCGTGATCAGCGACGGTGACGCGGTGACCATCCTGCCGGCGGTCGCTGGCGGCTGAGCTTCGCTGCCGATCTCGGTACGGGGCAGGGCCGGCCCGGCGAGATCGCGAGAGGTCATGTGATGACACGCTACGAATCGCTCGTGGAGGCGACGGGAGACACCCCGCTCGTCGGGCTGCCGCGACTGTCGCCCCGCTGGGAGGGGACGAACCCGGTGCGGCTGTGGGCCAAGCTCGAGGACCGCAACCCGACCGGCTCCATCAAGGACCGGGCCGCGCTGGCGATGGTGCGCGCCGCGGAGGCCGACGGCCGGCTCACCCCAGGCTGCACGATCCTCGAGCCGACTTCGGGCAACACCGGCATCGCGCTGGCGATGGTCGCCAAGCTGCACGGCTATGGCCTGGTTTGCGTCATGCCGGAGAACACCTCCATCGAGCGGCGTCAGCTGCTGGAGATGTTCGGTGCCCGCATCATTTCCTCCCCCGCCGCGGGCGGGTCGAACCAGGCGGTGGCGACGGCCAAGCAGCTGGCCGAGCAGTACCCCGACTGGGTGATGCTCTACCAGTACGGCAACGCCGCGAACGCCCAGGCGCACTATGACGGGACCGGTCCCGAGCTCCTGCGCGATCTCCCGACGATCAGCCACTTCGTCGCGGGGCTGGGCACCACGGGCACGCTGATGGGTACCGGCCGCTACCTGCGCGAGAAGGTCCCCGACGTGCAGATCATCGCCGCCGAACCGCGTTACGGCGAGCTGGTCTACGGGCTACGCAACATCGACGAGGGCTTCGTTCCGGAGCTCTACGACGACACCGTGCTCACCTCGCGGTTCTCCGTGACGTCCTACGACGCGCTGCGCCGCACCCGGGATCTGATCGAGCACGAGGGCATCTTCGCCGGCATCTCCACCGGCGCGATCCTGCATGCCGCCTTGGCGATTGCCGACCGGGTGGCCGCCCGTGACGAGCGGGCCGACGTGGCCTTTGTCGTCTGCGACGGAGGCTGGAAGTACCTGTCCACCGGCGCCTACTCGGGTTCGTTGCAGCAGGCCGCCGAGAGGCTCGAGGGCCAGCTGTGGGCGTGAGCTTATTGCGCCGGCCCGGGCCGGGCCGGTCGCGGCGCGCCTGGACCTACGGTCGGCGCGTGAGCCGCCGTCGAGGGACGTGACCGGTCACCTGCCCGGGCCGGCCGCCTGCGCGGGAACTGTCCGGCACCTGCGCGCGAACAGAGGACAGTGGACACCGTGGCCGGATGCGAGCCGAGTGCGGCAGAGCCCGCCGTCGCGTCGGGCCGTAGCGCCGCGCGGCGGGGAGCCGGTGCGCTGGTGGGGCTGCTCTCGGCGGCGGTTGCGCTGGGCGTCGGGGAGATCGTCGCGGGATTCGTGCGACCCGTCTCCGCCCCGGTCATCGCCGTGGGCAACCGCTTCATCCTGCTGACCCCGGAATCGGTCAAGCGGTGGGCCACCAGCACGTTCGGCACCAGCGACAAGCAGGTGCTCGTCGGCGGGGTCTACCTCCTCCTGGCCGTCTTCGCGGTGGTTATCGGCACCGTCGCCTTGCGCCGGCTCGCCTACGGCCTGGCGGGAGTGGGGCTGTTCGGCGCCATCGGGGTGTACTCGTCCGTCACCACGAACGCCGGACGCGCCAGTGACGCCATCCCGACGATCGTCGCGACGCTGTTCGCCCTGGCCGTCATGACCGTCCTGGTCCGAACGGCCGGGACCGACACCGAGGTGGCCAGCCGGTCCGCCGGCCCGCTGGCTGACCGGCGCGGCTTTTTGCAGGCCAGTGCTGCCGCGGCGGGCCTGGCGGCGGTGGCGGGCTTCGGCGGCAGGGCCACCCAGCGCGCGCGTTTCGACGTGGCCCGGCAGCGCGCCCAGATCGCGCTCCCGGCGCCCGTCGCTCCGGCTCCGCTTGGCGCGGTAGACCTAGGCCGCAGCGGGGTGCCGTGGGTGACGCCCAACAGCGACTTCTACCGCATCGACACCGCGCTGAGCGTGCCCCAGATCTCGCCGAAGACCTGGACGCTGCGCATCCACGGCATGCTCGACCGGGAGATCACCCTCACCTACGACCAACTGCTCGCACGGCCACTGATCGAACGGTGGATCACGCTGTGCTGCGTCTCGAACGAGGTCGGGGGCGACCTCATCGGCAACGCCCGGTTCCTCGGCGCACCGTTCGCCGAGCTGCTGCGCGAGGCCGGGGTGCACGCCGGCGCCGACCAGCTGCTGATGCGTTCCTCGGACGGCATGTCTATCGGAGCTCCGACCGCCGTCGTCATGGACGGCCGCGACGCGCTCGTGGCCGTGGGCATGAACGGTGTGCCGCTGCCCGTCGAGCACGGCTTCCCGGCGCGCATCGTCGTGCCTGGCCTGTACGGCTACACCTCGGCCTGCAAGTGGGTCGTTGACATCGAGGCGACGACGTTTCGCAGCCAGCAGGCGTACTGGGTGCGCGGCGGCTGGCAGCCATACCCGCCGATCGCACTCGAGTCGCGCATCGACACCCCGACCGGCGGCCAGGTGCTCCCGGTCGGGGCAGCCGTCGCGATCGCAGGGGTGGCCTGGGACCAGCACGTCGGGGTCTCGGCGGTGCAGGTCCAAGTCGACCAGGGGCAGTGGGTGACCGCCCGGCTGGCCGCGGTGCCCTCGACCGACACCTGGCGCCAGTGGGTGCTGCCTTGGACGCCGCCGAGAGCGGGGGC
>JAYTRE010000025.1:0-4611 GCA_043746395.1 Pseudonocardiales bacterium | reverse complement strand
GCCGAGACACTCGCAGGCGACGCCCTCGCACCGACCATGTCCCGCAGGCACGCCGCGGGGGCGGAGAGCGCGCGCGGGCTGCTGTTCACGGTTCTCGGCGAGTTCGTCCTGCCTTCCGGTGGTTCGGCCTGGACCTCGGCGCTCATCGAGGTGCTAGCCCGGCTCGGAGTGGAGGAGAAGGCCAGTCGACAGGCGCTCATGCGTACCGCTGCCGACGGCTGGCTCACCTCGGCGCGAATCGGACGGCGCAGCCGATGGCAGCTCACTCAGAACGCACAGCAGTTGCTTACCGACGGCACCGAGCGGATTTACGGCTTCTCGGGCGGCGAAGCCGACTGGGACGGTCGCTGGCTGCTGGTACTCGCGCGTGTTCCCGAGACCGACCGGCCAGCCCGCCACCGGCTTCGCACCGGGCTAGCCCGAGCTGGTTTCGGTACGCCCTCCCCCGGCGTCTGGGTCAGCACTCATCCGGGGCGCCGCGCCGAGGTGGAGCGGGTGCTCACCGAAGCCAACATGCTCGCCGAAGCCCAGATCTTTTTGGCCCGCCATCATGGCGGCGGACAGCTCTCGGCGATGGTTGGCCAGGCATGGGACCTCGCGGCGATAGAGGAAAGCTACGAACAATTCCTGGCCGAGTTCGGCAGGACCACCGACCGGGACGCCCTGGCCCGGGTGGTCGAGTTGGTCCACTCCTGGCGACGCTTTCCCTGGATCGATCCCGAGCTGCCCCGCGAGCTGTTGCCCGCACCGTGGAGCGGCGTCACCGCGGCGAAGCTATTCGCCCGACGCCACGCTCAGTGGTTCGCCGACGCAGCGACCGAGTGGCAGCAGCTCAACGACACACCCAGCTAGACAATTGGGTTGACGGACAGCGTCCAGTTCCAAATCCTCAGGTCCCAGCGGCAATCGCCGCAGGTAGCGGTTGAGCGCGAAGCGGATTGCCTGCGGGCAGCTGTATCGACGATCAACGATTGTCTGAGCGTTGCGCACCAGCCAGGACCGAAAGCCACGTCGGCCCGGCGCGCGACTGGCGCAACGCTGGTGCACGATACTGCCAGGGGTGGCGGGAATGTCGGGTGAGTCCCCACATTCGAGGTTGGTCGAGGATGGAGGTAAACGATAACAACGGGTTGGAGCACGACGTCCGTACATTCGGGGCGCTTAGCGAACGCTGGCCCTGAGCATGTTCGGGCGCCACGACGCGCGATCGGGCAGTGGCCCGGTCTCGATGGCTTGCGCGCGATCGCGGTCGCAGCGGTGGTCAGCTATCACCTGGGCGCTGGTTGGCTGCCCGGCGGCTTCCTCGGTGTCGACGTGTTCTTCGTGCTGTCCGGCTTCCTCATCACCTCGCTGCTGGTCGACGAATGGCAGCGCCGAGGGCGGATCGATATCCGGCGGTTCTACTTGCGCCGCGCGCGCCGATTGTTTCCGGCGCTGTACTTGATGCTGGCGACGGTCGTGCTCGGCACCGCAGTCGTCGCGCCGTCCGAGCTTGGGCGCTTACGCGGTGACGTTATTGCTGCCCTGTTCTACGCGACGAACTGGACGCAGATCCTATGGAGCCAGTCGTACTTCCAGGCGCTCGGGCCGCCGTCGATACTCGAGCACCTGTGGTCGCTCGCGGTCGAGGAACAATTCTACCTGGTTTGGCCAGTCGTGCTTGTGGCGTGTCTGGCCAGCAGGCGCAAGCAGTTGCCGCTGGTCGCAGCGCTGGTCGGCATCGGCGCCGCCACAGCGGCAATGGCGGCGCTGTACAGCCCCTACCACGATCCTTCCCGGGTTTACTACGGCAGTGACACCCACGCCGCGCCCGTCCTCATCGGTGCGGCGCTGGCGCTGGCGCGGGTCCACGCGATCGACCGGCGCCGAGCGGGTGCGCAGCAGCACCGAAGGCGGCACGTCTGGCCAGTCGACCTATTGGCGGTATGCGGCGCAGTCGTGCTGGGCTATTGCCTGGTCGCCGTTAGGTACACGCAGCCGGGCCTCTATCACGGTGGTTTCGTTGTCGTCGCAATCGCGAGCGCCGCGATAGTTCGCGCAGCCACCCTCACGAATTCGCTCACCTCACGGTTGTTGAGTGCGCCATTCCTGCGGTGGATCGGCATCCGTTCCTACGCCATCTATTTGTGGCACTGGCCGATAATCGAGCTGACCCGTCCGGGACTGCATCCACCGCTCTCCGGCGCCTCGCTCGACGTGATGCGGGTGGCGCTGAGCGTGCTCGCCGCCGCCGCGTCGTATCGATTTGTCGAACAACCCATTCGCGCCCGAGGGTTCCTCGCTGTCGTGCGTGGAAGCGCGCTCCGCACCGCGGCGGTAGCCCGCGTAGGCGGGGCGGTCGTTGCATTCGGTGTTGTCGCCGCCGTCGGCGCCGTGACGCTGGCCGGCGCCAAGACCACTAACGCAGCAGCTGGGCCAGCGGGCAATCCGCAACCGCGACCGACCATCACCATCTCCACGAGCCCGCCGACCCGGGCTCCTAGCCATCCCCGGACGTCCTCAGCGCCGACCAGCCCGAAACCGGCCCCGCCACCGCCGTTCCCGCAGCCGGTGCGGGTCGGCTTTTTCGGCGATTCGCAGGGCATGACCCTGCTTCTCAACAAGCCAGCCGGTCTCGGCAGATATCTCACCCTCACCGACGACACGATCGAGGGCTGCGGCATTCTCGGCGGCACGATATCGAGCGCCAACGGCCAATCCCGCAACCTCACCGCCGACTGCGGCGGCTGGCAGCAGAAGTGGGCCGCCCACGCCGCTCAGAACAAGCCACAAATTGCTGTCGTCGAGATCGGGGCCTGGGAGGTGTTCGATCTCAACGTCAACGGCGCCCACCTCGCTTTCGGTTCGCCCCAATGGGATGCATACTTCGGCCGGCAACTCGCTTCGGGCATCCAGGTACTGATTAGAGCGGGCGCTCAGGTCGCGCTACTGAGCGTGCCCTGCTATCAGCCGGTCACCGCAGGAGGCTTACTGGCGATGCCAGAGCGCGGCGACCGCACCCGCACCAGCCACCTCAACACTCTCCTGCGGACGGCAGCCGCCGCCGACCCACGGCGCGTATTCATGGTCGCCTCGCCATCCCAATTCTGCAACGACCCGAAGGTGGCCGGTAACACCGCCTACCGATGGGACGGGACGCACTTCTACATTCCCGGAGCCGCCCTCGAGTTTCAGGTCATCACCCCCCAGCTACTCGCAATCCCCCAGCCGCCGCGCCACTGAACAGCGACGGTGTCCCTCGTGCTCCAGCGGTGATCAATCCGCGCTGGAGCGCCCGGTAGGCCGCGTGGGTGCGGATCGATCTACGGTCCAGCCACCCGTGCGTCCGGAACGCTAGGGTCGGTGATCGTGCGCCGGAACCGACCCCCCAGGCTCGCGCTGTGTTCGGTGCTGCTGGTTTCGGCCTGTGGTCTGGGGTCGACCACAACGGCCGGCGCGGGGAGCCAGGCGACCGGGCCGACATCGCTGACGCCGAGTGCGTCGACCGGTGCTCGCTCATCAGCGAGCGCAGCGCCAACCCCGACTCGGGCCCGGACGCCCACCCGGATCCCGATCCCCATCCCCACGGCGAGCAGTTCGCCGATGCCTGCGTGGCCCTCAGCTGGCCGTCCCGTGATCGTCCTCGACCCCGGGCACAGTGTCACGGTCCATGCCACCGATCCGGCCACCGGCCTCGACGTCTCAGACTGGGAGAACGAGCCGGAGATGCGCGACGTGTTCGCGGTCGCCGAGCTGGTCAAGGCACGGCTCGAGGCAGCCGGTTATCGGGTCATCATGACCAAGAACCACGTCTACGACCCGACCTCGCTCGGCACCCGCGCTGCGGTAGCCAATGCTGCCGGCGCCGCGCTGGCACTGAGCATCCACGACCAGGCAGGCAGCGGCGGCATCCCGTTCAACAGCGCAAACAGCGTCGTCTACTACCAGGCTGTTGGCGACTACCGTGAGACACGGTCCGGCACGAAGATCACGTTCACCGATTCCGCCGTAGCCGCCGCGAGCAAGAGGTACGGCGAGATCTTCCAGGTGCAGCGCTCCGCAGCGGAGGGCCACTCGATCCGGCTGCTGGGCAACGTCGGATACGACCTGGGCTCGCGCGGCCTGCAAGCCGGCGACATCTGGATCGTGCAGTTGCTCTCCAAGGTTCCGTGGATCTACAACGAGGCCGGTGGCAACAGCGCGGGGATGTCGGGACTCAGCGCCGCGGATGAGCAGCGCTACGCCAACGGACTCGTGGCGAGCGTCGAGCACTGCGTGCCGATCAAGAAATAGCCGCGCCACTTCGCCAGACAGCAGTTCGAGTCAAGCGCTCGGCCCGAACCGGCGTTCCGGGCTTGCCGTCAGTGTGCAGACACGCCAGCGCGTCGCAGCGTGTCTGCACACTGACGCCGGGGACGGGCACCGGCGTTCGCCACGGTAAGCGGTCCTGAGAAGGCGCAGTTGGCTGCCGCAGCCGGCGCCGACCACGTCATCGACTGCACGCGCCAGGATGTCGTGGCCGAGTCCGCAAGATCGCCGCTCGCGCAAGTGAACACCGTGGCCGAGGTGTCCTCGGTGCGGACAAGCAGATCCGCAGACCACCGCCGGGGCCCGGGAGGCTCGGCCGGGTCC
>JAYTRE010000024.1:0-13799 GCA_043746395.1 Pseudonocardiales bacterium | reverse complement strand
AGGGTCACGTCCGCCAGCCGCTTGCCTCGGGTGGACAGGTACGGGTGAAATCCAGCGCCGAACGGCGCGCGCGCGACACCGTGGTTCGTCGCAGCGATCGTCACTGCCAGCCCGCGCTCGACATGCAGTGCATAGGTGACCTCGACGAGCACCTCGAACGGCCAGCCGGGCTGGGGCACGATGTCCAGCTCGAGGGTCACCGTGGCGAAGTCGACGCTGCGGGGCACCCAGCGCGCCCAGCGGCCCAGACCGTGGATGGCGTTACCTGTGCCCAACTCCGTGGGCGCCAGCTGGTACTCGACGCCCTCGAAGCGGTAGTGCCCGCGGCGAACGCGGTTCGGCCACGGCACCAGCGCGATCCCGGTAGCTTTCGGAGGCAGCTCGCCCTCCGCGTAACCGGCCGTCACCTCGACGCCACGGTGCAGGTAGCGGCGCAGCCCGGCCCCCACCTCGACGACGGTGGCCTCGTGGTCACCCGCGACAAGGGTGAACTGCTGCCCGGTCAACATGCCACGACGCTATCCGGCTCGGGCCCTAGCCGCGCGCGCCGCAGCGTTCGTGTTACCACGGCGCCGTGACACTTCCTCAGGCATAGCGCCGCGGCGCCGCCTTGAGTCGTCCCAGCATTGCAGGTGCCGTACATTCGCCGCACAGTCGTGTCATGAGCAGTGTGGGGACCCCGCGGCTGGAAGTGCACACCGACGAGGAGACCGAGCGTCTGGTTTCGAAGGCATCGGCGCTGTTCGCTGACCACTCCCCTGAGCTGGCCGATTTGGCTCGCCGTCCGCGCGTTATCGCTCGGCAATCGGCTGCGGACGACCCGCCGGCAGGGCCGTCTCTATTTGGCCGTGCCGGTCTGGGCAAGCTGCAACCCGAGTTGGCTGCATAGGCCTGCTGGGCCCGGGAAGACTGCAGCGGTTGGCGTAAGGGAGAACGCATTGCATTGGTTCCATCGGGCGAGCGGCATTCCACGAAGCCGCCGAGACCCCGGACTCAGCCCGATGGGCGCAGCGAATTGCTACGCTGGTAGCAGTTCGCTACAGGAGGTGTGATGGCTGAGACGAGAGGCCGAGATCGTGTGACCCGCGTAGCCGCCGACCTGTTCGACAGCGCCGCCGCCGAGGGAGTTCGCGAGCACCGCTCGGCAAAGCAGCAGCTCGAATACTGGGCCCTCATCGGCCGCTCCGTGTCCACCCAACAGTCCGCAGCGCGGCGGCGAGTCGAGGCCGCGCTGAGCGGCGAGCTGCCGCTGCGTGAACTGACCGGCGTCGAGAGCATCGTGGGGAACGCCGAGATCGACGCCCGCATCGAGGAACGGCTCGCCGCGACCAACTTCGGGCAGCGGCTTGCCGCAGAGGGCGTCGCGACGGTTGCACTCAACGATGCCGGTGAGCTCGTCCGGTACCTGCCCGACGGCAGCACCGAGCTGCTCGCTGTTCGGTGACTCGTCTTGACCTGGTGGTCGGCCCGAACGGCGCCGGCAAGACCACCTTCGTCCGGCTCGTGCTCAACCCGGAGGTCCCGTTCAGCGTGTTCGTGAACGCCGACGAGATCGCCAAGCAGCAGTGGCCCGACAATCTCGAGGAGCACTCCTACGAGGCGGCGGAGATCGCCGAACGCACCCGCACCGCGCTGATTCACGCGCGGGCCCCCTTTATCGCCGAAACCGTGTTTTCCCACCCGGCCAAGCTGGACCTGATCCGCGCTGCGAAAGCCGCCGCCTACACGGTGCGGCTCCACGTCGTGATAATTCCGGAGGACCTCGCCGTCGCCCGGGTAGCGCACCGCGTGCAGGCAGGAGGGCACAACGTCCCGGAGACGAAGATCCGCGAGCGGCACGCCCGCCTGTTCGCCCTGGTAGCTGACGCGATTGCGCTCGTCGACACAACCACCGTGTACGACAACTCCCAGATCAGCGGCCCGAAGATCGTGGCCCGAATGAGCCAAGGTTTCACGGTCGGAGCCTCAGCGTGGCCCGAATGGACCCCAGAAGCGTTGCGGAGGCGCTGGCCGTAGCGACAACCCGCGAGTTCCATCCACCGCGGCGCGCACTGAGCGCCACGTCGCGTTCAACGCGCGAAAGGCTCGCCTGCACAGGCGATATCAATTGGGAAGTTCGCCAGGTCGCGGCCGAATGGGGTGTGGACGCAGCCGGCTACAGGACGCCATCACAGCAGCTGCCCGACAGAGTCGGGCTACTCGACGGCATGGGCTGGCTGCCGTTCACGCTGCCGGCGGCGTGCCGTGGTTGCCTGGACGCCGTGACTGCTGATCGTGTGGCCCTCGGCCGACCCGCGCGAGGTCGTGCGGTGATCTATCTGCGGGTCTCGACGGGTCACCCAAGTCCAGGGCACGACCGCAGCGAAGCTTCACGGGATAACAGCACGGGTGGGTGCCGCGGCGGCGTCATAGCGCCAGAACGGTCGCACGGCGAACCCGGCGATCAGCACCACGACCGCGCACACCGCCCCCCCCCGGCCACCCAGGAGAACGTCACCGTGGTCGTCGCAGCCATCGCCCCCGCGCGGACGTCGCCGAGGCGCGGTCCGCCCGCGACGACGGCGATGAACACGCCCTGCATCCGGCCGCGCATCTCGTCCGGTGCGTAGGTCTGCAGGATCGTCTGCCGAAAGACCCCGCTCACCAGGTCGGCGGCGCCCGCGAAGGCAAGCAGCACCATCACCAACCACAGCTGGCGCGCCAAGCCGGCCACCGCGACGCACCCGGCCCAGCCGACGATCGCGAACGTCAGCACCACGCCCTGACGGCGCACGCGGCCGATCCAGGCACTGGTCAGCCCGGCGGCAACCGAGCCGATGGGGATCGCCGCGTACAGCAGCCCCACCGATCCGGGGAACCGGTGCGCGGCCACAGCCGGGAACAGCGCGCGCGGCATAGCCAGCACCATCGCCGCGATATCGAGCAGGAACGACATGACCAGCACCGGTCGCGCTGCGACGAAGCGCAGGCCCTCCCCCGCGGCGCGCACGCCCAGGCGGCCGGCGGCCCCGTCAGGCGGGATCGCAGGCAGCCGCAAGCCCGAGTACAGCGCGGCGGTGAACAGCAGCCCGTCGATGGCGTAGGCGTACGCGAAACCGTGGCGCAGCCCGACCAGCACGCCGGCGAGCAACGGGCCGAGCACCTGCCCGACGTTGGCGGCGGTGAAGCTCAGGGTGTTCGCGGCAGGAACCAGCTCCACGTCGACGATGCGCGGGATGATCGCTCCGCGGGCGGAGGAGGCGATCGCGAACATCGCGGACTGCACGGCCACGAGGGCCAGGATGAGCGCGATGTCGCGCAGGTCCGCAAGCGTCTGCGCGAGCAGCGCGAGCGTGACCAGCCAGGCGCCCGCTGATGCCCAGAGGTAGAGGAGCCGCCGGTCGACAGCGTCCGCGATCGCGCCGCCGTACAGGCCGAACACGACGATCGGAACCAGCCCGGCCAGCCCGACGAAGCCGACGTCGAGCGGCGAGTGGGTGAGCGCGTACACCTGCACCGGCACCGCGACCTGGGTGAGCATCGAGCCGACGAACGCGGTCCCCTGGCCGAGCAGCAGGCGGCGATATTCCGGGACGGCCAGCGGCCGGGTGTCCGCCGCATGCCGGGCGAACAGCCGCGGTAGGCGGCGGGCCGGCTCGCCAGGGTTGCCACCCGGGTCCCCTGTGATGATCACGTCCAGGCCATCGGCGCGGGCCGCGTCGTCGCCGTCCCCCTTGCCGCCGTCCCTCACCGCGCGAGCTGGGGCATCACGGGGCGAGCCGCTCGGTCACCCACGAACCACGGTCAAGACGGTGCCGGATCCGGTCGTGCAGACGGTCCGGACGGCCCTGCCAGAACTCGACGAGCTCTACGGCGATCCGGTACCCGCCCCAGTTCGGCGGCGCGGGCACGTCGATGCCGGCAAAGCGCTCCTCCGCCGCTGCCATCAGGGCGTCCAATTCCGCGCGGGATGCCACCACTCGCGACTGCGGGGAGGCCCACGCGCCGAGCTGTGAGCCACGGGGCCGCGACGCGAAGTACGCCTCGGTCTCGGCCCGGTCGATGCGCGCTACCGCGCCACTCAGCCTGACCTGGCGCTCGAGCGGCAGCCACACCAGAACCGCTGCGGCATAAGGGTTAACAGCCAGGTCCCGGGCCTTCTCCGAGTCGTAGTTCGTGTAGAAATCCACGCCGCGATCGTCGAAGCCTTTGATGAGCACCGTGCGCACGGAGGGGCGCCCGGCGGCGTCGACGGTGGCCACCTGCATCGCGTTAGGCTCGAGCACACTCGCCTCAACTACGGCCTCGGCGAACCAGACCCGGAACTGGCCTAGCCAAGACACGGCGGCCGCACCGTCGCCCAGCTCGCCGCGCTCGTAACGGCGGCGCATTGCGGCGGGATCGCTCATCCGGTGAATCCTCCCACCTGCGCGGACTGCCGCTGGTCGGTGTGGGCAGAATGGGCCGGTGCAGGGGCGATCCTCCCGCCGACATCCGCATCCCGAACTACCCGATCGGAGCACGTCCATGGCAGCCGACTACAGCCCGGGCCTGGAAGGCGTCATCGCCTTCGAGACCGAGATCGCCGAGCCGGACAAGGACGGCGGCGCGCTGCTCTACCGCGGTGTCAACATCGATGACCTGGTCGGCGTGGTCACCTTCGGCAACGTGTGGGCGCTGCTCGTCGACGGCAAGTTCGGGCCTGGGCTGCCTCCTGCCGAGCCGTTCCCCATCCCGGTCCACACCGGCGACGTGCGCGTCGATGTGCAGGCCGCGCTGGCGATGCTGTCGCCAGTGTGGGGATATCGCCCACTGCTCGATATCAGCGACGAGGAGGCCCGCGAGCAGCTGGCCCGCGCTGCGGTGATGGGGCTGTCCTACGTCGCGCAATCCGCGCGCGGGCTCGCCAACCCGGCAGTGCCGCAGGCGCGCATCGACCTGTGCAGCACGATCGTCGAGCGGTTCATGGTGCGTTGGCGCGGCGAGCCCGATCCCGCGCACGTCAAGGCGGTCGACGCCTACTTTGTCTCCGCGGCCGAACACGGGATGAACGCCTCGACCTTCACGGCGCGCGTGATCGCCTCGACCGGTGCCGACGTCGCCGCGGCGATGTCCGGAGCGATCGGCGCGATGAGCGGGCCGCTGCACGGTGGCGCGCCGGCCCGGGTGCTGCCGATGATCCAGGAGGTCGAGGACAACGGGAACGCCCGCAAGGTCGTCGCCGCCATCCTGGACCGCCAGGAGCGGCTGATGGGGTTCGGTCACCGGGTCTACCGCGCCGAGGATCCGCGTGCCCGCGTGCTGCGACGCACCTGCAAGCTGCTGAACGCGCCGCGCTTCGAGGCCGCCGAGGCGCTCGAGCAGGCGGCCCTCGCCGAGCTGCGGGACCGTCGCCCGGACCGTTCCATCGAGACCAATGTCGAGTTCTGGGCGGCTGTCATCCTCGACTTCGCCGAAGTTCCGCCGCACATGATGCCGGCGATGTTCACGTGTGCGCGGACGGCCGGCTGGTCGGCGCACATCATGGAGCAGAAGCGCACCGGGCGTCTGGTCCGGCCGTCGGCCCGCTACGTCGGCCCCGCCCCGCGCAAGCCCTCCGAGGTCGAGGGCTGGGGCGACATCGCCCACGGTCCCGCCGCCTGATCTGTGACAGTGACGGATCTCCAAGATCAGACACGCCCCCAGCGCCGTCACTCAACGGGGCGATACGTCACTCGGCGCGATGCGCGCACCCGCGGGTGAGAGGATTCGCGACGTGACGGCGTCGAAGATCATCATCCCAGCGAGCCTCAAGCCGGCCGACGGCCGCTTCGGCTCGGGGCCGTCGAAGGTGCCGGCTGACGTGGTCCACGCCCTGGGCGCGACGGGCGGCACCCTGCTCGGGACCAGCCACCGGCAACCGCCCGTGCGCGCCCTGGTCGGCCGGATCCGGGCCGGGCTCACCGAGCTGCTCAGCCTTCCCGACGGCTACGAGGTGGTGCTGGGCAACGGCGGTTCGACGGCCTTCTGGGACGCCGCCGCCTTCGGCCTGATCGGCGAGCGGGCCCAGCACCTGGTCTGCGGCGAGTTCTCGGCCAAGTTCGCGGCCGTCACCGCGGGCGCACCGTTCCTCGGCGAGCCCACGGTGCGACGAACGGAGTACGGCACCGCGCCAATCGCCTGCGCGGAGGACGGTGTCGACGCCTACGCCTGGCCGCAGAACGAGACCTCCACCGGCGTCGCGCTGCCGGTGCAGCGGGTGCCCGGCGCCGACCCGGGCGCGCTCATGCTCGTCGACGCCACGTCCGCGGCCGGCGCGCTCGAAGTGGACCTCCACCAGGTCGACGTCTACTACTTCGCGCCGCAGAAGGCCTTCGCGGGCGAGGCCGGGCTGTGGCTGGCCACGTTCTCGCCCGCCGCGCTCGAACGCGTCGAGCGGCTGCGCGAAACCCGGTGGGTGCCGCCGTCCCTCGACCTCACCCTGGCAGTCGAGAACTCCCGCAAGGACCAGACCTACAACACGCCGGCTATCGCGTCCCTCTGGCTGATGGCCCACCAGGTGGAATGGCTGCTTGCCCGAGGGGGGCTGGAGTGGGCCGTTCGGCGCACCGCCGACTCCGCCGGACGGCTCTATTCCTGGGCGGCCACGTCGGCGTTTGCCACCCCTTTCGTCACCGACGCGGCGGTGCGCAGTCCGGTGGTCGGCACCGTCGACTTCGCCGCAACCATCGACGCCGCAGCCGTGGCCGCGGCGCTGCGCGCCAACGGGATCCTCGACACCGAGCCGTACCGCGCCCTCGGCCGCAACCAGCTACGGATCGGCATGTACCCGGCGGTCGAGCCCGACGACGTCAGCGCGCTGACCGCGTGCATCGATTACCTGGTGCAGCGGCTGGCGTGAGCGTCGGCGTGTACTGCCGGGGATCTCGGCCTAGCGCGCCTATCGTCGGGCCATGAGACAGCTCCGGTTCGTCCGGTCTGCGGACGACGCCAACTTCGTCATCGTGGAGACCGCCGACGGGGGTGAGCAGTTCCTGCTGCTCGTCGACACGGCCCTGCGCGACGCGGCGCGCTCCGATCTGCCCCGGCTGACCTCGACGGCCCCCACTCCGGAGCCGTCGATATCCCCGCGCGAGATCCAGATGCAGGTGCGGGCCGGTGCCTCGCCGCGCGACATCGCCGAGGCCCACGAGATGACACTGGAACGGGTGCTGCGCTTCGCCGGCCCGGTCCTCGACGAGCGCAGCCGCATCGCCGACGAGGCGCGGCGAGCCCGCGCGCGCCGCAGCACCACCGAGGGGCAGAGCGTCGTTTTCGGCGAGGCGGTCAACGAGCGCTTTGCCGCGCACGGCATCGACCCCGCGGCGGTGCGATGGGACGCCCGCCGCCGCGACGACGGTCAGTGGATCATCAGCGCTGGCTGGCACGGCGGTGACGCGGACCGGGTCGCGGACTGGGCGCTGAACCTGAGCACCCGCTCGGTCACGCCGCTCGACGACACCGCGGCCGACCTGCTCAGCGACCGCCCGATCCGCCCGATCATGAGGGCCGTCGACGTTGCGGTGCGCCCGAGCCTGGCCGCGGCGCCGCCCCTGGCCCTTGGCGTCGTCGCCTTTCCCGTCATGCCCGATGCCCACACCGGACCGCTGCCGAGGCCCGACGACGTCTACGACCAGGAGGCGACCGACCCCGACGCGCCGCGTCCGGGCGAATCGGGCGGCGCTCCCCACCGGGCCCCCACTGCCGTCCCCGTCGCCGACGAGTACGACCCGCTGCCGCTCCCGCTGAACCTGCCGGCGCTCGAGGCGGAGCAGGGCCGGCTGCCCAGTGTGAAGAACCTCGGGATCGCCCACGCGCTGCGCAGCGAGGAGAGCGACGACGAACGCGCCGTCCGCGCGCGCATCCCGTCCTGGGACGACATCATGCTCGGCGTGCGGCGCAAGAGCGACTGACCTGCCGGCACCAGCGCTCGGGGCCGCCGCAACGCGGCCATCGCACCCGCGTCCGGACCGTTCGCCGACCGAAAACAATTCGCCCGATGTCGGGGGCGGGACGTACCGTCAACCGATGTGACCGCGCCCGCCGCCGACGCCCAAGTGGCCGGCGAAGTGGGTGCCCTGACGTCCCTGCTGCGCCTGCGGGCCTGGACGCGCCCGTACCGCGCCTCGCTCATCATCATGATCGTCACCGCCAGCGGCGCGATGCTGGCCCAGTCGCTCGTCCCCCTCGTAGTCGGCCGGGTCGTCGACGGCCCGATCCGCAACCACGACACCTCCGGGTTGTGGCCACTCGCGGGGCTGGCGCTGCTGTTCGGGGTCGCCGAGGCGGTGCTGTTCTTCATCCGGCGCTACGCCATGGCCGCTGCGGCGCTGGGCCTGGAGACCGACATGCGCCGCGACCTGTTTGCCCACCTGCAGCGACTGCCGGTCTCCTTTCACGACCAGTGGCCCTCCGGGCAACTGCTGTCGCGCCTGACCACCGACCTGTCGACGATCCGCCGCTTCGTCGGCTTCGGGTTCGTCTTCCTCATCGCCAACTCCGCCACCACCGTCGTCGTCCTCGTGCTGCTCATTCACCTACACGTGGTGCTCGGTCTGTTCGTGCTCGTCGCGATGACGCCCCTCATGGTGTTCACCCGGCGCTTCGGGCTGCGCTACAGCCGCGAGGCGCGCGCTGCCCAGGACCTCACCGGCGACCTGGCCACCTCCGTGGAGGAGTCCGCGCTCGGCATCCGGGTGATCAAGTCCTATGGGCGGCGGCCGCAGGTGCTCGCCGCCTTCACCCGCGACGCCGAGCGGCTGCGCGGCGCCGAGCTCGTCAAGATCAGCACCCTGGCGCGGTTCTGGGCGCTGCTCGAAGGGCTGCCGCAGCTGATCCTCGCCGGAGTCGCGTTCGGCGCGGTGTTCGCGGTGGCCCACCACGAGATGTCCCTCGGCCAGCTGATCGCCTTCCTGACCCTGTTCCTGCGCCTGGTCTGGCCGATCATCTCCCTCGGCTGGTTGCTCGCGTTGACGCAGGAGGCGGCCAGCGCCGCGCGGCGGATCTTCGAGGTCCTCGACGCGATGTCGACCATCGGCGAGGTCGCCAACCCCACCCCCGCGCACCGCGGTCGCGCACTCGTCTTCCGCGATGTCTGGTTCCGCTACGAGGGCGGCGAGCAAGACGTCCTGCGAGGGGTGGACCTGGAAATCGCGGCGGGCGAGACCATGGCCCTCGTCGGGGCCGTGGGCTCGGGCAAGACGACGCTCACCGCGCTCGTGCCCCGCCTCTACGACGTCACCGCAGGGTGCATCCTGCTCGGTGGCGTCGACATCCGGGAGCTGCGCCTCGACGAGCTGCGGCGCATGGCCGCCACCGCCTTCGAGGAGGCCACCCTCTTCTCGGCGAGCGTGCGGGAGAACCTCACCCTCGGCCGCCCCGGGATCTGCGACGCCGACATCGCGGAGGCCCTCGAGGTGGCGCAGGCCGGCTACGTGTACGAGCTGCCCTTCGGCTTGGACACCCGCATCGGCGAGCAGGGCCTGTCGCTGTCCGGTGGCCAGCGGCAGCGCCTGGCGCTGGCCCGCGCCGTGCTCGGACGGCCGCCGGTGCTCGTGCTCGACGACCCGCTGTCCGCGCTCGACGTGCAGACCGAGGCGCAGGTCGAGGTGGCGCTGCGCCGCGTGCTCGGCGCGACGACTGCCCTGATCGTCGCGCACCGGCCCTCTACGGTGCTGCTCGCCGACCGGGTTGCCCTGTTGGAGCACGGCCGCATCAGCGCCGTCGGCACGCACCACGACCTGCTCGCGACAGTGCCCGGGTACCGCCAGCTGTTGGCGCAGATCTCCGAGCTGCAGGGCAGCGCCCAATGAGCGAGCCTGAAGGCAGCGAATACCGCACCGACCCGTCCACCTGGCAGGGACGGCTCACCTCGCAAGCCGCGGCGGCCGCCGCCCCGGCCGACGAGCTGGTCCTCACCCGACGACCCAAGCTGCACGCCGACGCGCGGCGCCTGCTCGCCGACCTCGTCCGGCCGCACCGGCGGGCGATCGCCGTGGTGATGGCCGCCGCGCTGGCCCAAGTGGGGGCGACGATGGCCGCGCCGTGGCTCATCGGCGTGGCGATCGACGATGCGCTGCCTGCCGCACTGCACGGCGACTACACCACGCTCACGGTAGTCACGGTCGCGTTGGTCCTGTGCGCCCTGGTCTCCGGCTGGCTGCGCTCGGTCTTCGTGGTGCGCAGCGGCCGCATCGGCCAGGAGATCCTGTTCGACCTGCGCCGCCGCGGCTTCGACCACGTCCAATCGTTGTCGGTGTCCTTCCACGAACGTTTCACCTCCGGGCGGGTGATCTCGCGGCTCACCTCCGACGTGGACACCCTCACCGAGCTGCTCGACTCCGGGATCGACGGCCTGATCACCGCGGTGCTGAACATCACCGCCATCAGCGTGCTGCTGCTGTTGCTCGACCTTCCCCTCGCGCTGATCGCGCTGGGGTCGCTGGTCCCGCTGTGGTTGCTGTACCGCTGGTTCGCTGCCCGCGCGAGTGTCGCGTTCCGGCGCACCCGCGAATCGGTGGCCACGCTGATCGTCAATATCGTCGAGACGTTCAACGGGATCCGCGCCGTGCAGGCGTTTCGCCGCGAGAGCCGCAACGACGCCATCTTCGCCGCCCTCAACGACGACTACCGCGCGGCGAACAAGCAGGCGTTCCGGCTGCACGCCGTCTTCATCCCGGGCACGGCGTTGATCGGCAACGCGGCCACGGCCGCGGTCCTGCTCGCCGGCGGATACCGGGTCGCGCAGGGCGGTCTCGAGCTCGGCGTGCTCACCGCGTTCCTGCTCTACCTGCGCCAGTTCTACGCTCCGATGGAGGACGTCGCCGTCTTCTACAACTCGCTGCAGTCGGCCAGCGCGGCACTGGAGAAGATCGCCGCCCTGCTCGCCGAAGAGCCCGCCGTGCCCGAGCCGAGCCAGCCCACTTCGCTGCCCCGCCCGGTCCGCGGCGCGCTCACGTTGGACGGGGTCGAGTTCGGCTACTCCGCCGACCGTCCGGTCCTGCACCGGCTCACGGTCGACATCGCCGCCGGGCAGACCGTCGCGCTCGTCGGGGCCACCGGCGCGGGCAAGACGACCATCGCCAAGCTGATCTCCCGCTTCTACGATCCGAGCGCAGGTGCCGTACGTCTCGACGGCGTCGACCTGCGCGAGCTCGCCGAGACCGAGCTGCGGCGCGCCACGGTCATGATCACACAGGACGGCTTCCTCTTCTCCGGCTCGGTCGCCGACAACATCGCCTTCGGCCGGCCCGCGGCGTCCCGTGACGAGGTCGTCGCCGCGGCCCGCGGCGTCGGTGCCCACGAGTTCATCGAAGCGCTGCCGCAGGGCTACGACACCGACGTCCGCAAGCGGGGTGGGCGGCTGTCAGCTGGGCAGCGCCAGCTGGTCGCGTTTGCCCGGGCCTTCCTCGCCGACCCTGCGGTGCTGATCCTCGACGAGGCCACGTCGTCTCTGGACGTGCCGAGCGAGCGGGCGGTCCAGCGGGCGCTGCACACGGTGCTGGCCGAGCGCACGGCGCTGATCATCGCCCACCGGTTGTCGACGGTCGAGATCGCCGACCGGGTCCTGGTGCTGTCCGACGGCCGCGTCGTCGAGGACGGCACCCCGCAGTCGCTGGTCGGCTCCGGCATCGGAGAGTTCGCGGCGCTTCACTCGTCCTGGCGCGATTCCCTGGTCTGAGGGCGCCGACTCGAGCCACGGTCGCCCAGCCCGGCCGGTGCGGTCAGGTGGCCAGGTGGGCGAACGTGACCGCGGCCGCTGCGGCCACGTTCAGCGAGTCGACACCGTCGGCCATCGGGATGCGCACCAGCTGATCGGCGTGCGCCATTGCCGCGGCGGTGAGCCCGGGCCCCTCCGCTCCGAACAGCACGGCCCAGGGTTGGCGCACGCGCAGCGAAGGCAACGGCACCGCGCCGCCGGGAGTCATGGCCACGATCGTGAAACCCTTGTCCCGCAGCACATCCAGGGCCTGTAGCCAAGGTTCGGGTAGCACCGCGAACGGCACCCGCAGCACGTGCCCCATCGACACCCGCACGCTGCGCCGGTATAGCGGGTCGGCGCACCGCGGGTCGAGCAGCACCGCGTCGATCCCGAAGGCGGCCGCGTTGCGAAACAGTGCGCCGAGGTTCTCAAAGTCGTTCAGCGCCTCGAGGACCGCCACCCGACGGGCTGTCGACAGCAGGGCGCCGAGCTCGGGCGGCGCCAGCCGGGCGGCGGTGGCGAGCACCCCCCGCGTCACCCGGAATCCCACGACTGCCGACAGCGCCCACTTGTCCAGGACGTAGGCCGGGACGTCGACGTCGGCGAGCACCCCAGCCAGCGCGTCGATGCGAGCGGGCACTCCCGCAACTGCCCGGATCGGGTAGGGCGAGGCGGCGAGGCGGGCGACGACGTTCGCGCCTTCGGCGATGACAACGCCCCGACGATCGGGGCGCACGTCGGCGTCGGCGAGGTCACGGAAGTCGTCCAGGCGAGGGTCAGCCGGATCGTCGACCTCGATGACGCGCACCCGGCCATTCTGCCGGGGCGCACTCGGTTAGGCGCGCGCGCCGGTGACGAGCCGCCCGGCGAGGTCACCGGCCCGCAGGCCCCTGCTGTGCGCGATGAACCCGGCCAGGGTGAGGCCCGCGAGCAGGCAGATGACGCCGCCGCCGACGAGCCCCCACCGCGGCCCGAACATGCCGGCCACCCAGCCGACGATGGGGGCGCCCACCGGGGTGCCACCCATGAAGCAGATCAGGTACAGCGCCATCACCCGCCCGCGCATCATCGGCTCTACGCCCAGCTGCACCGACGAGTTGGCCGCGGTGGTGAAGCTCAGCATCGCCAGCCCCGTCGGCAGCAGCAGTGCCGCAGTGGTGTCGAAGCTCGGCATCAGCCCGGCACCGATCTCCAGGACGGCGAAGGCGAGCGCCGTGAGGATCAGGAACAGCTGGGTCGGCCGGTGCGTGCGGCGGGTGGCGAGCACCGCACCGCCACAGGCGCCGACGGCCAGCGCCGTCGAGAGCAGCCCGTAGCCGGCTGCGGATCGGTGGAAGACCTGTTTGGCCATCAGCGCCATGGTGATCTGGAAGTTCAGCCCGAACGTACCCACGACGAATACCAGCCCCATCGTCAGCATGAGATCGGCACGGCCGCGGACGTAGCGGAAGCCGTCGCGCAGTTGCCCGCCGGCGCGCCGCAGTTGGGGGGACGGGAACAGCTCGGCCGGGCGCATCAACAGCAGGCCGGCCAGCACGGCGATGCTCGATCCGGCGTTGGCCACAAACGCCCAGCCGGTGCCCACTGCGGCGATCATCACCCCGGCGGCAGCCGGGCCGAGAACCCGCCCGATATTGAAGATCGTCGAATTGATCGCGACGGCATTCGTGAGATCGTCCTTGCCGACCATCTCGACCACGAACGCCTGCCGGATGGGGGTGTCGATCGCCGAGATCACCCCGAGCGCGGAGGCCAACACCAGCACTTGCCAGTAGCGCACGACGCCGGCGATATCGAGGATTCCGAGCAGCAGTGCGACCACGGCGAGCCCGCTCTGGGTGGCGAGAAGCAGCCGGCGCTTGTCACCCCGGTCAGCGAGCACCCCACCCCACAAGCCGAGCACGAGGGCAGGGCCGAACTGCAGGGCCGTGACGATGCCGAGGGCGGTGCCGGAGTTGGTGAGGGTCAGCACCAGCCAGTCCTGGGCCACCCGTTGCATCCAGGTGCCGGTGAGCGAGACCAGCTGGCCGCTGGCGTAGAGCCGGTAATTGCGCACCTTCAGCGAGCGGAGCATGCCAGTGGCGTGCACGGGTTCGGTGGG
>JAYTRE010000023.1:0-11871 GCA_043746395.1 Pseudonocardiales bacterium | reverse complement strand
AATGTGGAACCGTGCGACAAAGTCGATGTGGCCGATCCCGACTTGCCCGCGCTTGGTCCTACTCGTCGCGGGTGGCAAGCAATCACCGCCGCGCAGCTCATCGCGCCGCTAGATCCTCACGGCGAAAGATTTTGACGCAACCTGGTCGCCAGGGCTTAGCGAAAGGCGCCACGTGTATCTGCCCGGGGCGAGAGGCAACGGGGGGATGTTTGGCGCGAGGTTCGCCTCCAAGTTCACGCCCTCGGGGGTACCTGGCGGGCGACCGACCTCAACGTCGGCTTCCACGCGGACAGCTGTATCCCCAAACTGTCCTGGCACGATAACTGGCTGACCATCGTCATCAGTCAGCTCAAGCACGACGTGAATCTTCTGGTTTGTCCGATCCCACGGGATACCGAGCATGACCACGACCGCCGAGGGCCGGTTGGCGAGCCGGTGGTTGACCAGCCCGCCCCGAGCATGTGGACTTTCCCGGACGGATCGGCCTGAGCGGCGTCGCACAGAACAAGCGTGATCTCGACGGGTGACGCCATCAGTGGCGGGCTCAGACGTAGCGAGCCAGCCTCGCGCTGGGAAGCGTGCGAACCATCTGCACCGCGAAAGCCTCAGTCTTGCCGCTCCGCGTTCGGCGTGAGCGTCCCAACCGAACGGCAGTTCCGACACGCAGACGACCGCGTCGCGCACCTCGGTGAGCGTGAGGTTCCCATCCAGCCCGGTCCGATACATTCATCCAGCGATACGAGTGAGGCTCGCCCCGAGGCCGGTAGCCCAGTTCGAAGTGACCGCCGCACCTGTCGCAAGCCGACTCACCCTGCTCGGCGAACTCGACCGCGCTGGGATCCAGTTGTTGCGCGATGCCGTCACCGCGATCCTGGCGCGCAGCTCGGCCGATGTGGTCGTCGATCTGGCTCGACTGCGGTTCACCGACGCCGGCGGGATCGGGCTGCTCGTCGAGTTGCGCACTGAGCTCGCCGCTCGCGGGGCAACGCTGCGCATCCTGAACCCACACACCCGTGTCGGTCGCATCTTCGCGCTGTGCGGGCTAGCTGCGATGCTGGCCATGCCCGTCGCAACCTCAGCCGCCAACCGCCAACCGCCAACCGCCAACCGCCACAGCATGGATCACCGCGCGAATTCCGGGTCTGCAGCGAGTCCCTGCGCGAGTTCCACGGTCGGATAGTTGATATCGGCGTCAGTGCCGCCACCGAGGCAGCGACCCGATTTCATCGGGTGTCCCTATTCCCGCGCCGGAAGCGATGCCGCAACCACGGGTATCCATCCGTACACGCCGATGCGAGCCCTGTCCGAGTCGGCGAAAAGGGTCAGGTGTCGAGTCGGGCCAGTCGGTGCTCGGGCTGGCGACGTTCGAAGCGGTGGGAGCCCCCCTTGTCCGAACGATGCGACAATTCCGCTGTCGCGGCCAGTGCGATCATGCCGCTGTGGCGCTTCGCGAGCGCGCTCATGCCGCTGTCCGGCGTTGCGGCGGAGCGTTGCGCTCTATGCCGCTGTCACGCTCGCGCGCGCATGCCGCGGGCAGAGTGCGATCTGGCGCGCGGGGCTAGACGACGTCGTCGACCGCGAGGGCCGGGCGCATGCGAATACCCGTGCGTCCTGGTGCAGTACCCCCGCATCGACCGCGGCGTCCGCGCTGACTTCCACGACGAACGGCGCGAGGACCCCTGGATCACCTGATCGGTCAGCGCGCGGCTTCAAGGCGCTGGTCATAGTTGTCGGCGAGCGCGTTGAGAGCTGCGGCGGTGTCGCCGCTGAAGCAGGACCCGTGCATGACGGCCAGCGTGACCGGCGCAAGTTCGGCGAGCTGACGGATGGTCGGCCCGGTCCGCGGAGTGAGGCACGTCGCGCCGAAGACGTCCTCGGCGAACGAGGACGGGTCGACGATGTCGCTCTCGGTGAGCGCGGGGCAATGTCCGAGCTGGGTGAACAGGTCTCCGCAGAGCAGGGTTCCGGTGGCCTCCTCGTAAAGCACGCGTGCCTCCCACGCGTGCGGCACATGGGCGGTGTCGATGTGCCGGACGCGATGCCGTCCGAGCTCGATCGTCTGGCCGTCCTCGAGGGCAACGGGCGGCCGGTCCGCCAGGTCATTGAGCGACACCATGCAGCCGAGGCCGCCGTGCGCCACCTCCGACCGCGGTGCGGCGGCGAGCAGGTTGTTCATCGCCCCGCACTCGTCCGCCTCGACGTGTCCGAACGTGATCCACCGAAGACCAGCGAGCGGCGTGATGGACTCGATGGCATCGGCGACAATCGAAAACATCGCACGTGGGCCGGTGTGAAACAGCAGCGGCTGCTCGTCGTCGATCAGGTACTGGTTGAAGGTGAAGCCGGTGGGGCCGATGTCGGGGACGAACGTCGAGAAGCGGTAGATGCCCTCGGCGATCTCGTCGATGGTGGTGGTCACGATGTGCTCCTCATCAGAGGGACTGCTCGGCACGGGCGAGGGATGCGCCGTTCGGGGCTTCGGTGATCTCGGCGATCCGATCCAGGGTGGCAGCCATGCTCGCGCGCAGGTCACTGCGCCGGTCCTTGAGCCCGTACAGCGTGCCGATGATGAACCAGCCGACGATCGTCAGCCTTTTCGTCACCTCGTAGGACTCGGTCACACGCGTTCCGCTGCCATCGGGGATGAATGTGTAGCGCCACGCGACCGTACCGGCGAACGGTTCGGTGCGCGCCCACGCGAAATCGCGGCCGGGGTCTGCGGCGGTCACGATCGGCTTGTTGCTCCAGTTCGGCCCGCGCCCGGCCTTATTGATTGCCTTGAACCGCGCGCCCACGGCCGGCCCGGTCGCGCCCTTGATCCACGTACACCGCACGATGTCCGGCGTGAGCTCCGGGGTGCGGGTGACATCCGAGATGAGGTTATAGAGCGCCTCGGGAGTCGCTTCGATGTGGCGCGAGACCTGGTCCGTCGTCAGTTCCTGGTTCATGGCGTGGCCTTCCTGATCGTGGCTGAGTGTTCGTGGACGAACATGGCGAGTGCCTGTTCGGTCAGGCTGGTGAAGGCGCCGTCGTCGTAACCGACGTCGGGCTGGTTGGACATCTGCTGCGACATGATCCCGGCGATCACGATCGTGAGCAGTCGGAGAACGTCGTCGGAGTCGGCCGATTCGTCGAGTTCCCCGTGCTGAGCGGCGATCGCCAAATCGGCGCGGAACCGCAGCCACATGGCCAGACTCGGTTCGAAGGACTCCGCGCTCGGTTCGAAGCCCGGCACCGGCCGCCAGAACATCAGTTGTGCCAGTCCCGCATTGGCGAACGACCAGCGCAACACGGCGCGGGACGCAGCGAGCATCCGATCGAGTCCTGGCCGGGCATTGCGCACGGCGGCGTCCACCCACGCGTTGATCTCGCGGTTGCCGCGCGCGAACACCGCATCGTAAATCGCGTTCCGGGACGGAAAGTACTTGTACAGCGACGGCGCCCGGATGCCCATCCGCCGGGCGACCTCCGACACCGTCACTGCGCCTACCCCCTCGCTCTTGAGAAGTTCCGCCGCGTGGTCGAGAGCCTCTTCGACGGTCGCCGCCCGGCGCGCGGACACGCGTCCGATCGTCGCTGCCGAGCTAATGGGCGTAGCCATAGCTATAGACCTTAGCGAAATCGTTTCGGTTGTCAATCCCCGCGGGTCGTTCGGTGTCGAGAATCCCGGGTCGGGAATGACGCCCGGGATGTACACGCTGCTCGCCGCGATCGTCGTTCTTGCGGTCGTCGTTCTTGTGGTCGTCGTGTTCGGGATCGATGGCGATGAAGGCCCAGGAGGCCCGACCGACTGCTCGCCCTTCTTCAGATCACCGGTCTCATCCACGACCAGCACCGCGCCGGCGTCACCGAGATGATCAACCACGTAACCACGCAGGTCATCACGCACCGCGTCGCCGAAGCAGCCAACGGAAGCTACCCCAGCGGGATCAAGGTCACCGACACGCAGATGGCCGCCGTCAGCAAAGTCTTGAAACCCCACACGTTCCACGGTGAACGGAACTACACGATCCGCCCAGGCATCACACCGGCATAAACCAACTCGCCGAAGTTACTTATTGGCGCGCCCTAGCGGGCTGGACCGCCATCACCCGGCCGTCCGGAGTGACCGTCGCGAGGTAGATCGTCGTTCGCCGACTCCCCGCCCGGCTGGGCACCCTTTCGACGAGGTTCGGCCAGGTTGGCACGACCTCCGACGCGAACGGCATGGTCGTACTGCGCGGGGCAAAGGGCATCAGGTTCCGGTTCTGGGACAGGACGAACAGCCGTCGGCCGTGGGCGGCAACGGCGCCATTCATCCGGGCCAGCTGCGCGGGTGTCGCGTCGACCAAGCCGATGGACGGCACGTCGCAGTAGGAGCGCAGCGACTGGCCATAGCCGGCAAGCACGTTTGGATCGACCTCCACCACAGCGCCTCGCACGCCGACCGCTGCACAGATGGCTTGCAGCTGCGCCAGCTGCCCGTACTCCTCGCGAACTCCCCAGACCCGCGCGCTCAGGAACAGCGGAAAGCCCACCGCGACGACGGCGAGCGCGGCCACGCTGGGGCGCGCCCAGCGGTGGCGCTGGCGGGCCAGCGCCACAAGGGCAACCACGGTCGCCACCAGCATCAGCGGCATGATCACCGGGACGTAGCGGCGCATTGCCCACGGTTGGTCGGGCGTGATCTCGCTGGTCCACAGGTACAGCGCCGACATGGTCAGGCCCATGCTCAGCACGCCGACCAGGGCGTAGTCGCGGCGCCTGACCAGCGCGCGCAGGAGCAACAGGTAGCCCGGGACGCCGAGCAGCACGGTCGGCCAGCCGAGGTACTGCCCCAACCAGTACAGCGTGCGCTCGCTGTAGGTGCGGGTGCCGTCGACGGCGCGGCCGGACTCGGCCTGCCACCGCGCCAGCACCCGGTTCATCGGGCCGTGACCGGTCATCCACAGCGGCCGGCTGAGCAGGAGGAGGAACGCCGCGACGACGGTGAGCCCCAGCAGCGAGCTGAGGCGCCGGCGGGTGGTTTCGGCCCCCAGCCACGTCCGCACCCGCGGGCGCCACAGCAGCGCCACGCCGAGGGCCGCGAGGACGAGCACCAGCGCGCCCGCCTCGACCTCGAGGATGATGTTGTGTCGCTGGTCGCGGTAGTAGCCGTAGGAGAGCTTGGTGAGATCCAGCCAGCCGACGAGCGTCGGCACGGCTACGCCCGCGAGCATGATCACGGCGCAGCCGACCGCGTGCCGGCGCCGGATCTTGTCGGCCAGACCGGCCACCGCTGCCGCCGCGATGATGATCGACAGGAGCGCCCCGTAGCTGTCGATCCGGACCATCGCCGAGCAGCCCGCCACGAACCCGGCCAGGCCGAAGTCGGCGAACCGTCGCGAGTGCACGGCCCGGTGCAGCAGGCCGAGCGCACCCAGCAGCACGAGCATCATCAACGGCTCTGAATACGTGTCACGACTCACGTAGATCATCGGCATCGAGACGGCCATGACGGCCGTCGCGAGGAGGGCGAACGGCGCGCCGACGATTCGACGGGCCAGCCCGAACAGCGCGAGCAGCGCAACCGTGCCGAATACGACGTTGGTCTTGAACAAGCCGCCCAGCCCGAACAGCCAGCCGCCGACGGTCGCCAGCGCCGGCATCAGGTGGTTGCCCTGGGCGTACAGCTGGGTGGCGTTCACCGGGGAAAAGCCGGCGCTACCGGCGAAGCTACCCGCCGGCGCCCCGAAGATCTCCGGGTGCGTGGCTATGTGCAGGCTGGGATGGTCCATCAGCCAGCGAGCGGTGATGTCATAGGTCGCCGGGTCGCGCGTGGCGTAGACGTTCTGCGCACTGAAGCCGACATTGGCCAGGAACCACGCGAGCAGCAGGGCTCCAGCCGCCACGGTCCACAGCACCGTGCGCCGGTCGACGGGCTCGCTGGGCACACCGCAAATCCGCACCGCGATCGCCGCGCCGAGCAGGCCCGTCGTGAGCACCGGCAGAACCGAGTAGTGGCCAGCCAACAGCAGGATCATCGGGCCCAGGCTGAACCCGGCGACCGCGCTCACCATCAGGTCGGGAGCGGCGACGACGAGCCGAGCGAGCCGCGTCTGCGACTCCCCGACCGAGCGTGGCACCGCGACCGTGGCCGTGCCGATGCCGCCTGCCGCGGCCACCGCCATCGATCCTCCTGACCGGCCGCCGCTGTGCGACGGTCGCGACGACGTCGACCGCCAGCCTACGTAGGCGCTGTCGGTAAGGTCCAAGCGTCCCACCCGCTCGAGGCAAGGACGCGATACTAGGACATGAACAAGACCTACGAGTCGGCTGCGGCGGCGGTCGCGGACATTGCCGACGGTGCTTCAGTGGCGGTTGGCGGGTTCGGCCTGTGCGGCATCCCGCACAACCTGATCCAGGCGCTGTTCGAGCAGGGCGCGAGCGAGCTCGAGACGGTGTCCAACAACTGCGGAGTCGACGAGGCTGGGCTGGGGGTACTCCTGCTCGCCCATCGCATCCGCCGCACGATCAGCTCCTACGTCGGGGAGAACCGCGAGTTCGCCCGGCAGTACCTGGCCGGTGAACTCGAACTGGAGCTCACGCCCCAGGGGTCCCTGGCGGAGCGGCTGCGGGCCGGCGGGTCAGGCATCCCGGCCTTCTACACTCCCGCTGGCGTTGGGACCCTGGTCGCCGAAGGCGGCCTGCCGTGGCGCTATCACCCCGACGGCTCGGTGGCCGTCGCGTCACCGGCCAAGCAGGTGCGCGCCTTCGACGGCCAGGACTATGTCCTGGAGCGGAGTATCGTCACCGACTTCGCGCTGGTGCGCGCGGCCCGCGGCGACCGGCACGGCAACCTCAGCTACGACGCGTCGGCGCGCAACTTCAACCCACTCTGCGCCATGGCCGGCCGGATCACCGTCGCCGAGGTCGAGCAGCTGGTCGAGCCCGGCGAGCTGGACCCCGAACACATCGACACCCCGGGCGTCTTCGTCCAGCGGGTCGTCGAGGTCGGAGAGGCCGGCAAGCACATCGAGCGGCACACCACCCGACCGCGACCGGAGGTCACCCGATGACGCTGACCCGCACCCAGCTCGCCGCGCGCGTGGCGGGCGAGCTGCACGACGGCCAGTACGTCAACCTCGGCATCGGGCTGCCCACGCTCGTGCCCAACTACGTCGACCCGGGCGTGCACGTCGTCCTGCAGTCGGAGAACGGCATCCTCGGCGTCGGGCCCTACCCCTATGCCGGCGACGAGGACGCGGACCTGATCAACGCCGGCAAGGAGACCGTCACCGTCCTGCCCGGAGCCGCGTTCTTCGACTCCGCCACGAGTTTCGCCATGATCCGCGGCGGGCACATCGACGTCGCGATCCTCGGCGCGATGCAGGTCTCGGCCGGCGGCGACCTGGCCAACTGGACCATCCCCGGAAAGATGATCAAAGGCATGGGCGGGGCGATGGACCTCGTCCACGGCGCCAAGCAGGTCATCGTGATGATGGAACACGTAGCCAAGGACGGCTCAGCCAAGATCGTCGATGAGTGCACCTTGCCGCTGACCGGCCGGGCCTGCGTGCAGAAGATCATCACCGATCTCGCCGTCATCGACGTCACGGCCTCCGGGCTCGTCTTGCGGGAACTCGCGCCGGGCGTGGGCGTCGCCGAGGTCCGCGCCGCCACACAACCACCGCTCACCGAGGCACCCAAGCTGCGCGAGATGGTGATTCCGGCCGGCGTCTGAGGTGGCGGCCCGGCAGCCGGCTACTTCAGCAGGCTGCGGGCCATTACCATGCGGTTGATCTGGTTGGTGCCCTCGTAGATCTGGGTGATCTTCGCGTCGCGCATCATCCGCTCCACCGGGAAGTCGCGGGTGTAGCCGGCGCCGCCGAAGAGCTGGACGGCGTCGGTGGTCACCGACATCGCGGTGTCGGAGGCGAAGACCTTCGCCGCCGACGAGGTGAACGCGAGGTTCGGCTCGTCGCGCTCGGCGCGGGCGGCCGCGGCGTACACGAGTTGGCGCGCCGCCTCGATGCGCATCGCCATGTCGGCAAGCATGAACTGGATGCCCTGGAACTCCGCGATGGCCCTACCGAACTGGCGACGCTGCTTGACGTAGGCCAGCGAGGCGTCGAAGGCACCCTGCGCGATGCCGAGCGCCTGCGCGCCGATGGCGAGCCGGGTGTGATCGAGGGTGCGCAGCGCGGTCTTGAAGCCGGTGCCCGGCTCACCGATGATGCGCTCGGCGGCAATGGTGCAGTCTTCGAAGTAGATCTCGCAGGTGGGGCTGCCCTTGATGCCGAGCTTGCGCTCCTTGGCGCCGACCGAGAAGCCGGGGTCGTCCTTGTGCACGACGAACGCCGATATCCCGTTCGCGCCCTTGGCCGGGTCGGTGACGGCCATGACCGTGTAGTACGTGGAGATGCCCGCGTTGGTTATCCAGCACTTGGTGCCGTTGAGCACCCAGTGCTCGCCGTCGCGAACGGCCCGGGTGCGCATGGCCGCGGCGTCCGAGCCCGCCTCCCGCTCGGACAGCGCGTAGCTGAACATGGCCTCGCCGGAGGCCACCGGGGGCAGGACGTGCTGCTTGAGCTCCTGCGAGCCGGCGAGGATGATCGGCTGGGTGCCCAGCTTGTTCACCGCGGGGATGAGCGAGGACGACGCGCAGGCCCGCGCGATCTCCTCGATGACGATGCAGGCCGAGAGGGCATCGGCCCCGGCGCCGCCGTACTCCTCGGGAATGTGCACGGCGTGAAAGCCCGCGCGCACGAGCGCGTCGTAGACGTCGTGCGGGAACTCACCGGTCTCATCGATCTCCGCCGCGCGCGGTGCGATCTTGTCGTCGGCGAGTTGGCGCACCGCCCGCCGGAGCAGGTGCTGCTCCGCGGAGAGCTGATAGCTGTCAAAGTCCGGATTTCCGCTCGCCATGGCGTTAATACTAGGACGACCTAGTACTCGCGACAGCGAGCCGCCCGGAAGCAAGCTCCGCGCTATCCTGACCGCGAGCCGTGACTGGCGCTTTCGTAAGGTGGGGCCACCACCGGGGAGCGGCTCGAACCGCCTGCCGCGCGCCTGGGTGCCCTCGTAGCCGCTTTCAGGAGGCGCGCCACATGTCCGAGCCGAGCATGGCCCAGCCCTTCGACGGTGCAGCCGCATCCGCCGCATATCGCAGCGCGCTCGAGGTGATCGGCGCCGTGGAGCCCGGCATCGCGACCGCGATCCGCAGCGAACTCGCCGACCAGCGCGCGTCGCTGAAGCTCATCGCCAGCGAGAACTACGCCTCGCCCGCCGTGCTGCTGACCATGGGCACGTGGCTCTCCGACAAGTACGCCGAGGGCACCATCGGGCACCGGTTCTACGCCGGCTGCCAGAACATCGACACCGTGGAGCAACTGGCCGCCGACCACGCCAAGGCGCTCTTCGGCGCGCCGCACGCCTACGTACAGCCGCACTCGGGTATCGACGCCAACCTCGTCGCCTTCTGGGCGATCCTGGCCCATCGCATCGAGTCTCCGGCCTTGGCCGCGGCAGGGGCCAAGCACGTCAACGACCTCTCCGATGCCGACTGGCAAGCGCTGCGCAAGGCGCTCGGCGACCAGCGGGCCCTGGGCATGTCCCTCGATGCCGGTGGCCACCTGACGCACGGTTTCCGCCCCAACATCAGCGGCAAGATGTTTCATCAGTCCTCCTACGGCACCGACCCCGAGACGGGCCTGCTCGACTACGCCGCGGTGCGTGCCACCGCCCGGGAGTTCAAGCCGCTGGTGCTCATCGCCGGGTACTCGGCCTACCCGCGCCGGGTGAACTTCGCGACGATGCGCGAGATCGCCGACGAGGTCGGAGCGACGCTGCTCGTCGACATGGCGCACTTCGCCGGGCTGGTCGCCGGCAAGGTCTTCACCGGCGATTTCGACCCGGTGCCGCACGCACACGTCACCACGACGACCACGCACAAGTCGCTGCGTGGTCCGCGCGGCGGGATGGTGCTCTGCCAGCCCGAGTACGCCGATGCTGTCGACCGCGGCTGCCCGATGGTGCTCGGCGGCCCGCTCGGTCAGGTGATGGCGGCCAAGGCCGTGGCCCTGGCCGAGGCCCGCCAGCCGGCATTCGCGACCTACGCGCAGGCGGTCGCCGACAACGCGGTGAGCCTGGCCGACGGGCTGATGACGCGCGGGGCGCGGCTGGTCACCGATGGCACCGAGAACCACCTCGTCCTGATCGATGTCTCGTCGTTCGGGCTCACCGGGCGCCAGGCCGAGTCGGCGCTGCTGGACGCGGGCATCGTCACCAACCGCAACGCCGTTCCGCGTGACCCCAACGGCGCCTGGTACACCTCGGGCGTGCGCATCGGCACACCCGCGCTCACGTCCCGCGGCTTCGGTGCCTCGGACTTCGACCGGGTCGCCGAGCTGATCGTGGACGTGCTGGCGGCGACGGCACCCAGCGCCGCGGCCTCAGGCGGCGCGTCCAAGGCGAAGTACGCGATCGCCGACGGCGTGGCCGACAAGACCCACGCCGCCGCCGCCGAGCTGCTCGACGCTCACCCGCTCTACCCCGGCCTCGACCTGAGCTGAACCGAGTTGTCGCGCCGCGTTACTGCGGTAGCAGAATCCGGCTCGGCCGGCGCCGGCAGGCGACCGTCCTGCTCCGGTGTCAGCACTCCGCGCAGCGACAGCGCGACCGCCGCCGCGGCCAGGCTCCCGGACACGATCAGCGCAATCCACACCGCACCCAGCCCGTGCCCGATCAGCGGAGCTGCGGTGAGCGGGCCGATGACGGCGGTGATGCCGAAGACCATCGAGCCCATCGCGTTGTAGCGCCCGCGTAGTGCGTCGGTGGCCAGGACGTTGGTGATCGCGGGCAGCACCGGCGACATGACCGTCTCGCCGCACGCGAACACTGCGGCGCAGAGCACGACGCCGACAACCGGCACCACCGGGCTGATGCCCTTGCCCAGCGCACCCGCGCCGAGAATGAGCCAGGAGCAGGCGATCACCACTCCCACCGCGGCCAGCGCGCGGCTGCGACTGCGCCCGCGCAGCAGACGCAACACCAGCAGCTGCGCAACGACGATCGTCATAGTGTTCGCGGCTAGCCCCCATGCGATGACCCGGGTGGACACCCCGCCGACCAGGGACGCGAACGCCGGAAACCCGACCTCGATCTGGGCGTACCCGCAGGCCGCCACGAGCAGGCCGTAGCTGGTGAAGCGGCGGAAGGCGACGTTGGCGAACACCTCGCGATAGCCACCGACGGCGCGTTGCGCATGCTCCTGCGCGTGGCCCGGTGAGTGGAGCCCGACCCCCGGAAGCGACAGCAGGATCAGCGCCGGGATCAGCGCTGCGGCCGCGTTGATCAGGTAGATCGTCTGAAAGCTAGCCGTGCGGTGCACGTCGGCGATGAAGCCGGCGATGATGCCGCCGGTCCCGATGCCGAGGTTGAGGATCGCGAACGACAGCCCGAAGACATGCTGGCGCTCGGTCTCATCGGTCACGGTGGTGATCAGCGTGTTCTGCGAGGCCCACAGCACCGCACCGCCGATGGCTGCCAGCGACGCCGAGCCGAGCGCCTGCCACGCCGTGTGCGCCCAGCCGTAGGACCCGACGCCGATGGCGTCGACGAGGTAGAGCGGCAGGACGACCCGGCGCACGCCGTAGCGGTCGATGAGAGCGCCGCCCGGGCCGGCGAGCAGCAGCGCCAGCAGCCCCATCCAACCCACGACCAGCCCGACCACCGTGGGGTCGAGGTGGCGCACCTTGGTGAGGTAGATGAACAGGAACGGCAGCGTCATGCCCTGCCCGATGGCGGCGAGCAGCGTCCCGAGCAACAACCGGCGGGCCTCCGGGCGGGACGGGAGCACGTCGCGGATCACGCGCTCCAGTCTGTCGGTCCCCTACGACACATTTTGCCGCC
>JAYTRE010000022.1:0-12021 GCA_043746395.1 Pseudonocardiales bacterium | reverse complement strand
CCCTGCGGGAACTGGATCACCTGGGCGAGCTGCTCGGGCCCGAGGTCGTGCGGCGCGTCGGCTCGATCCGGCTCGCCGGCCGGCCCGGTGCCCCGGAGTCGGCGGCCGAGCAGGCGGCCCGCACCGCCGAGCTCGCCGACTGCGCCGAACACGCAGCGGCGCTGCGCGCCCACGGCATCGCGGTCGAGAACTACGACGGCCCGCTGGGGCAAGGCCTGTTCCTGCCCGACGATGCGGCGATGAACCCGGCCCGGCGCGCACTCGGGCTGGCCGCCCTGCTGCGCCACCGCGCCGCGCTGTACGAACGCACTCCGGTGTTGGGCATCGAGTCCAGGCAGGTCCGCACTCCCGCGGCGACGATCAGCGCCGGCGTCGTGATAGTCGCCGTGGACGGCGGCCTCGACGCGCTGCTGCCGCAGCTGGCCGGCCGGGTACGCACCGCCCGGCTGCAGATGCTGGCGACCGCCCCGGTCGCCCCGGGACACCTGCCCTGCCCGGTCTACGGGCGCTGGGGCTATGACTACGCGCAGCAGGACGCAGCTGGCTGCATCTTCGCCGGCGGTGGCCGGGACCTGTTCACCGAGCAGGAGTGGACGACCGACACCGAACCGACCGCGCCGGTGCAGGACTACCTCGATCACCTCGCCGCGCGCATGGCCGGGCAGCCGGTCGCCGTCACGCACCGGTGGGCCGCCTCAGTCGGGTTCACGCCCGACGGCCGCGCGCTGTGCGCCCAGGTCGCTGACGGGGTGGTGGCGATCGGCGGCTACAACGGCACCGGCAACCTGGTCGGGCCGGTGGCGGCACGCGCCGCCGTCGCGCTCGCCCTCGACGGCACGCCCCCGCCTGGCTACCTGCGTGGCGCAGCCGGCTGATCGCCTCGCGCTGACAGCGTCGCGCCGGCCGCCCGCCTGACCGCGTCGCGCCGGCCGCCCGCCTGCCCAAGATCACGGGCCCCGGCGGAGACCGCGCGCCGATGCCGGACAATGGCGCGGTGACCGACGGCCGCGTGCTCTGCGATGCCCTCACGCGCGCCGGGCTCACCGACGTAGACCACAGCGCCCGCCGCCGAGCCGAGTACTCCTCGGACGCGTCCAACTACCGGATCGTCCCGGCCGTCGTCGCCTTTCCGAGACACGTCGACGAGGTGATCGGCGCGGTGGCCGTGGCAGCCGAGCTCGGTGTCGCGATCACCAGTCGCGGCGGTGGTACCTCGACGGCCGGCAACTCCATCGGCGCCGGCCTGGTACTGGACTTCTCCCGGCACCTCAACCGGGTGCTCGCGCTCGACCCGCAGGCCCGCACAGCAACCGCGCAGCCCGGCGCGATCCTCGACACGATCACGGCAGCGGCCGCGCCCCACGGCCTGCGCTACGGGCCCGACCCGTCGACCCACGCCCGCGCGAGCATCGGCGGCTCGCTCGGCAACAATGCCTGCGGCGCGCGTGCCCTCGCCTTCGGCCGCACGGCCGACAACGTCGTGGCCCTCGACATGCTGACGGCATCCGGGGAACGTCTGATGGCCCGACGGTTCGGCCGCGACGGCCTGACCTCAGCAGGTTCCTATGGCGCGGCCTTGGACGGGATCGTCAACGACCGGCTGGGCATGATCCGCACCGAGTTCGGGCGCTTCGCCCGTCAGGTCTCGGGGTACTCGCTGGAGCACCTGCTGCCCGAGCACGGCGCCGACCTGGCGAGGTTCTTCGTCGGCACCGAGGGCACGCTCGGCGTCATCCTGCAAGCCACGGTGCGCCTGGTCGAGTCACCGGCTGCGGTGGCGCTGGCAGTGCTCGGCTATCCGGACCTGCCCAGCGCCGCCGACGACGTGCCGGCCCTGCTGCCCCATCAGCCCGTGGCGCTGGAAGGCATGGACGCCCGGCTGGTCGCCGTGGTGCGCGGCCGGCGCGGACCGGCCGCGGTCCCCGACCTGCCACGGGGCGGCGGCTGGCTGTTCGTCGAGACCGCCGGTGCCACTGAGGCGCAGGCGCGCGCGGCCGCCGAGCGCCTGATCGCCGACGCGAACTGCCAGGACGCCACCATCGTCACCGGCGCGGCGGCCCGGGCACTGTGGCGGATCCGCGAGGACGGCGCCGGGCTCGGCGGTCGCACTCCGGGCGGCGAGCCGGCCTGGCCCGGCTGGGAGGACGCCGCAGTCCCGCCGTCGCAGCTCGGAGCCTACCTGCGGGAGTTCGGCGAGCTGATGCGCGGGCACGGTCTCGACGGCCTCACCTACGGGCACTTCGGCGACGGGTGTGTGCACGTGCGCATCGACTTCCCGCTGGGCAGTGCGCCGGCACGCTATCGGGAGTTCGTCGTGGCGGCCGCCCAGCTCGTCGGGCGGCACGGCGGCTCGATGTCGGGCGAGCACGGCGACGGGCGCGCGCGCGGGGAGCTGCTGCCCTACATGTACTCCGCCGAGGCGATCAGCACGTTCGCCGCGATCAAGCGGGTCTTCGATCCGGGCAACCTGTTCAACCCGGGGGTGATCGTCGACCCGGCCCCGCTCGACGCCGAGCTGCGGGTGCCGGCCGCCCGGCCGCTGCGAGCGCGGCTCGGCTTCGCCTACCCGCACGACGGCGGTGATCTGTCGATCGCGGTGCATCGCTGCGTGGGCGTCGGCAAGTGCCGCGCCGACAGCACCGCGACGGGTGGGGTCATGTGCCCGTCCTACCTGGCCACGCGCGACGAGAAGGACTCCACCCGCGGGCGCGCGCGGGTGCTGCAGGAGCTGGCCAACGGCTCGCTGGTGAAGGGTTTCCGGTCCGGCGAGGTCACCGAGGCACTCGACTTGTGCCTGTCCTGCAAGGGTTGCGCGTCAGACTGTCCGGCCGGCGTCGATATGGCCACGTACAAGGCCGAGGCGCTGTATCAGCGCTACCGCCGGCGATTGCGCCCGCTCGCCCACTACTCTCTTGGCTGGCTGCCGCGGTGGGCCCGGCTTGCCGTGCGCAGCCCGCACCTGGTCAACGCCACGCTGCACCGGCCGCGGCTGGCCTCGCTCGCCAAGCGGCTCGGCGGTATCGACTCCAGGCGGCCGCTGCCGGTCTTCGCCCCCCAGACCTTCCGGCGCTGGTTCGACGCGCGCCCGCCGGGCACCGGCACGCCCGTGCTGCTCTGGGTGGACACCTTCACCGACCACTTCACTCCCGAGGTCGGCCAGGCCGCGGTGCGGGTGCTGGAAGCGGCGGGCTACGCCGTCGCGATCACCGCCCAGCCGGTGTGCTGCGGCTTGACCTGGATCTCCACCGGTCAGCTCGACGGTGCGCGGCGCCAGCTGCGGCGCAGCCTGGACGGCCTGGAACCCGCGGTGCAGCAAGGCATTCCGATCGTCGGGCTCGAACCGTCCTGCACCGCGGTGCTCCGCAGCGACGCCGTTGAGCTGCTGCCCGAGGACCCCCGCGCGCACGCCGTCCGGGGCCTCACCCACACCGTTGCCGAACTGCTCGCCCGCACCCCGGGCTGGAAGCCGCCGCGCCTGGACGGGGTGCACGGCGTGGCCCAACCGCACTGCCACCAGCACGCCGTGCTGGGTTGGGACGCCGATGCGGCGCTGCTGCGCGCTGCTGGCGCTAGCATTCACGCGGTCGGGGGCTGCTGCGGTCTGGCCGGAAATTTCGGCGTCGAGCGCGGCCATTACGACGTTTCCGTGGCAGTCGCCGAGTCCGCGCTGCTTCCTGCCGTCCGCGGCGCAGCGCCGGGCGCGGTCGTGCTTGCCGACGGGTTCTCGTGTCGCACCCAACTCGAGCAGCTGGCCGCGTCCCGGAGCCTGCATCTGGTGCAACTGCTGGCGCAATACCTGGAGGACCGGTGACCGGTTTCGTCCCGCCGCCCTACCCCTACGAGCGGCTGTCGGAGCTCACGGCGCTCGCCCAGGCCCATCCCGGCGGCGCGGTCGACCTCTCGATCGGCACCCCGTGCGATCCGCCGCCCGAGGAGGTCGTCGCCGCCCTGGCCGCGCGGGATGCCGCGCGCGGCTACCCGCCGTCGATCGGCACGCCCGCGTTCCGCCAGGCGGCCGCCGGCTGGATCGCGCGCCGGCTGGGCGCCACCGTCGATCCGGACACCGAGGTCGCCGCGGTCGTCGGCAGCAAGGAGTTCGTCGCCTCGACGCCGCAGTACCTCAAGCTGCGGGATCCGTCGCGCGACACGGTGTTGTACCCGGCGATCAGCTACCCGACCTACGAGATGGGTGCCACGCTCGCCGGCTGCCGGGCCGTCGAGTACCACCAACTCGACGGGATCAGCGCCGCGGACGCCGACCGGGCCCTGTGCGTGTGGGTGAACTCGCCAGCCAACCCCACCGGCGAGCTGCACGACCTCGCGGCAGCGGCGGCATGGGGGCGCGCGCACGGCGTGCCGGTGCTGTCGGACGAGTGCTATGCCGAGTTCACCTGGACGGGCCGCCCGTCGACCGTCCTCGCGAGCGGCACGGCGGGCGTGCTGGCGCTGCATTCGCTGTCCAAGCGCGACAACTTCGCCGGCGCCCGCATCGGCTGCTACGCCGGCGACGCCGAGCTCGTCGGCTACCTGCGCGAGGTGCGCAAGCACGCCGGGCTGATGCCACCGGGGCCGGTGCAGGCCGCGGCGGTGCTGGCGCTCGCCGACGACGCCCATGTACAGGTGCAGCGGGCCCGCTACCTGGCTCGGCTGATCCGGCTGCAGCAGCTCCTCGCGGCGGCTGGGTACCCGGCCGCCCTGCCCGACGGCGCCTTCTACCTCTGGGTGCCCGCCCCGGCCGGCGACGCGTGGGCCGCCGCCCGCGACCTGGCCAGCCGTGCTGGCATCGTCGTCTCGCCGGGAGAGTTCTACGGGCGCGACGCCGCGGGGCACTTCCGGGTCGCCGCCGTCGCGCCCGACGCCCGCATCGAGCTGGCGGCCGCGCGGGTGGGGCTGTGACGCGCCGGCGTCAGCGTCGCGTCCGCGAAGCGTGTGATCGTTGCCCGCTGCAGCGGGGTCCAGGCCGTACCAGCGCGGATCGATCACGACGCTAGCGGCGACCTGGTTAGGTCGCCTCCCCAGCGGGGTACCCCCTCGGTGTCCATCGGCTACCGGAAGGGACGAAACGACATGAGTGCTGTCGACAAGATGAAGAACGCCGCCGAAGACGTCGAAGGCAAGGCCAAGGAGGCTCTCGGCCGGATCAGTGGCGACAAGAGGACGGAGAACGAGGGCCGCACCGACCAGGCCAAGTCCGACCTGAAAGACGCCGGAGAAAATGTCAAGGACGCCTTCAGGCACTGAGCGCCGGATAGGTACTAGGCTCCCCAGCGAGGCGGCGCCCCCGGTCATCCCCCCCGACCGGGGGCGGCTGCCTCGCAGTACGCGTCGGTCCCTCGGTCATCCCCCCGATCGAGGGACCGACGTCGTCTGCGCCCAGCAGCGCGAGAGCGGGTCGTGCGCCGAGGTCGGGCCTCCCAAACCGCGCGATGCGCCGAGGTCGGCTCAGCCGAACTGGACCCCTTGCGCAAGCGGGAGCTCGCTGGAGTAGTTGACCGTGTTGGTAGCGCGGCGCAGGTACGCCTTCCACGCGTCGGAACCTGACTCCCGGCCGCCACCCGTCTCCTTCTCGCCCCCGAACGCGCCGCCGATCTCGGCGCCGGACGGGCCGATGTTGACATTGGCGATGCCGCAGTCCGAGCCCTCGGCGGAGGTGAAGCGCTCGGCCTCCCGGACGTTGAGCGTGAACACCGACGACGACAGGCCCTGCGGCACGTCGTTGTGGATCTCGAGCGCCTCGGCGAAATCGTCCGTCGCTGAGGCTGAGGCTGAGGCTGAGGCTGAGGCTGAGGCTGAGGCTGAGGCGTCGCCGTAGGTCAACACGTAGAGGATCGGCGCGAAGGTCTCGGCGCGCACGACATCAGTCTGTGCCGGCATGCGCACCAGGGCGGGCTGCACGTAGAAGGCGGCACCGGCCTCGTCGGCCAGCACCCGCGCGCCCCCGGCCACGACCTCACCGCCGTCTGCCGTAGCCCGCTCGAGCGCTCGGACGTAGCCGTCATAGGACGCTTGGTCGATTAGCGGCCCTACCAGGGTGCCCTCGGCCAGCGGGGACCCGATCGGCAGCGTCGCGTACGCGGCCTGGAGCCGGGCGACGAGCTCGTCCGCGATCGAGGCGTGCACGATGACCCGCCGCAACGACGTGCAGCGTTGCCCGGCGGTTCCCGCGGCGGAGAAGACGATGCCGCGCACGGTGAGGTCGAGGTCTGCCGACGGGGCCACGATGGCGGCGTTGTTGCCCCCGAGCTCGAGCAGCAGCCGGCCGAAGCGACCAGCCACGCGCGGTGCGATCGCACGTCCCATCCGGGTCGATCCGGTGGCGCTGAGCAGCGCGACGCGGGGGTCGTCGACCAGTGCCTCGCCGGCGGAAGCGCCGCCCAGAACGACGGCACTGATTGCCGCGGGTGCCCCGCAGCGGCGGGCGGCCTCGGTCATCAGCGACTGGCAGGCAAGCGCCGTCAGGACCGTCTTCTCAGACGGCTTCCAGACGACAGGATCTCCGCAAACGAGGGCCAGGGTGGCATTCCAGGACCACACGGCGACGGGGAAGTTGAACGCGCTGATGATGCCAACGACGCCGAGCGGGTGCCACTGTTCCATCATCCGGTGACCGGGGCGCTCCGAAGCGATGGTCAGCCCGAAAAGCTGGCGGGACAGGCCGACGGCCAGGTCGCAGATGTCGATCATCTCCTGGACCTCGCCGAGGCCCTCGGAGCGGATTTTTCCGGCCTCGATGGACACGAGCGCGCCGAGGTCGTGCTTGTGCTCGCGCAGCAACTGGCCGAGCTCGCGGACGAGCTGGCCGCGCACCGGAGCGGGGACGCGGCGCCACTCGTGGAAGGCGTCATGCGCAGCGGCCACGATCGTGGCGATGTCCTCAGTCGAGTGCGAGCTGACCCGCGTCAGCTCACCGCCGGTGATGGGGGAGCGGGCGGCCAGGTCGCCGTCGGGATCGAGGCCGATGACGCCGAGACGGGCGAGGATCGCTGCGGTCTCGTCGGAAAGCTCGTCGTGGCTGGGGACTGTCATCGGATCTCCTGATCGGTGCTGATGCTGAATGCTTACGACTCACCAGTTTATGTCGTAAGTTGTTCTTATGGCTAATGTTGACGCGCTCACCCTCGATGTGGGGCGCATGCGGCTGCTGCGGGAAGTCGGACTGCGCGGCACGATCGCTGGCGCCGCACGTGGTCTGGGTCTTACGCCGTCGGCAGTCTCCCAGCAGCTGGCCGTGCTCGAGCGCGAGGCCGGGACGCCCCTGATCGACCGGTCGCCGCGCGGCGTGGTGCTGACCGGCGCCGGCCGCGGACTGGCCGAGCGGGCTGGCGAGGTGCTCGAGGTGCTGGTTGCGGCCCGGGCTGAGCTGGACCGCATCGCCGGCTCCGTCTCCGGGCCGGTCGTCCTCGGGTGCGTCGCCAGTGCCGCCGCGACGTTCGTCTCTGACGCGGTGATCGCCTTGCGCGGCGCGCACTCCGGGATCGAGGTGTCGGTCACCGCGGCTGAACCGGGGCGGGCGCTGGAACTGCTGGTGGCTGGTGACGTGGACCTGGCCGTCGTCGACGAGTACGACTACGTGCCGCTCGCGCTGCCCGACTACGTCGTCGCCCGCGAGCTGTGTGCCGAACCGCTGCTGCTCGTGGCGCCGCGCGGGCGTTTCGGCCGGCGCCGACCGGCGCTTACCGCGCTCGCCGTTGCCGACTGGGTGATGCCGCCCGACGAGGCCGCGTGCGGACTGGCGGTGCGCATGGCCTGCCGGGCAGCGGGATTCGAGCCGCGGGTGCGCTGGGAGACCGACGATCTGCTGCTGCTCGTGCGCGCCGTCGCCGCCGGGCACGGGATCGCCGTGCTGCCACGCCGCTCGGTCGCGCTCGGGGTGGCCGATGTCGATGCCCGGCCGTTGCGAGATCCCCGGTTGGAACGCCGGCTGATGGTCGTCGCGCGGGCGAGCGCCCTGGCTCGTCCGGTGGTAGCGGCGGTAATTGAGTCGCTGGTTGCCGCGGTCTGATGACACGATCGGCGAGATGATCGAGATCCGCGTCGGTAGCGTGGCCGACTGGCAGCGGTTGCGCGAGGTGCGGCTGCGCGCCCTGCGGGAGGAACCGGACGCGTTTGGTTCGACCCATGCCGGGGAGCTGACCCTCGACGACGCGAGCTGGCAGGCTCGCGCGAGCTCGGGCCGGCAATTTTTCGCCCTCGACGGCGAGCGCGTCGTCGGCACCGCCGCCGGCTGGGCGGAGCCGGTTGGTCCGGCCGACGCACGGTGCCTGGTCGGGATGTGGGTCGATCCCGAGTACCGGGGACACGGGCTGGCCGGGCGCCTCGTCGATGCCGTTGCGAGCTGGGCCCGGGCGGACGGTGCGCGCACCCTGCGCTTGGAGGTGGCGCTCGGCAACTCAGCCGCGCGGGCTGCCTATCTGCGCCGTGGGTTCCTCGCTACCGGCGAGATCGTCGCGATGCCGCGGGATCCCCGGATCCTGGAAGAAGCCATGACGCTCGCGCTGTAGCCCGCCCGAGCGCGTCCACATCGCTGCGGTCAGGGCAGCGGCACGTGATGCGCGGTTCCCGGTCGGTGCAAAGCGTGCTAGCAGCTGGTGGGCTTGACGAATGGGAACGACACGCGTGTAATTCCCTATGTGTCGTCTAAGGCGACCCACGACCCCAGGGAGGACGCCGTGACGGACCTGAGTACCAGCCTCGCTGATTCGGAGCTGACTGACCTGTTCGGCTTGCCCGACGAGGCCGGTTGGCAGGAGCGGGCACTGTGCGCCCAGACCGACCCCGAGGCGTTCTTCCCCGAAAAGGGTGGCTCGACCCGCGAGGCCAAGCGCATTTGCACCGGTTGCGAGGTGAAGGGCGAGTGCCTCGAGTACGCCCTCGAGCATGACGAGCGTTTCGGCATCTGGGGCGGGCTGTCGGAGCGAGAGCGCCGCCGTCTCAAGCGACAGGCTGTGTGAGCTGACGGATCAGCGGGGCGGGTCGAGTTCGTCGACGTCGCGGCCCAGTAGCTCGGCCACCAACTCGGCGACGACCATGAACACGAGGTCGCCGCGATCCTCGCGGTCGACGGCCCGCGCCTCGATCGGGCGCCGGTAGACGACCACGACCGGTGCCGTCACCCCCGCGGCGCCGAGGCGATGCAGCCGGCCCAGCGCGATTCCCCGGTCCACGACCACGTCCGGCTCGAAGTCGACAGCGACGGCCTGGGCCGCCGGGGGCACCTCCTCCACCGCGAACTCCACGCCGGCAAGCTCCGCCGACCAGTGCTCGGCCAGTTCGTCCACGGCGTCGAGCACCAGATCGTCGAAGGCCTCGCTGCGGGTGCGGCTCACCGGCACCGCGGCCGGGGCGAGCCTGCCCCGCAAACCGCGTCCGCGACGGTCGCGGCGCGGACCGCACGGCTGCGGGGGCCGCTTCGTGCTGCGCATCCGAGCAAGCCTACGCACGTCCGGAAGCAGCGGGGGGCCCGCGACACGGCCGGTGCCGAAGCCCAGAAACGCTCCGGGCCGTCCCGAGCGGGATATGGTCGCGGGCTGTGGGGGTCGAACGCTGCCGGGAGAGTCGCCAGTGAGGCACGTGCGTCGATGCACTCGTACCGGGTGCCCACGGTCAGCGGTCGCGACGCTCACCTACGCCTACTCCGACCTGACCGCCGTAGTCGGGCCGCTGGCCAGCTTCGCCGAACCGCACTCCTACGATCTGTGCGAAGAACACGCAGTGGGACTCACCGTTCCGCGCGGGTGGGAAGTGTTGCGCCACGTTGGTGAGTTCCCGTCGCCGATCCCGCACGGCGACGACCTCGAGGCCCTCGCTGACGCGGTGCGCGAAGCCGCTCGGGTGGAGCCCGGCCCGCGGGCCGGCGCCGAACATGACAGCGCCACGGGCCGGCGCGGTCATCTGCGCGTCGTCCCGCCCGCGCGCTGATCCGTTCGCCGGACGTGCTGCCGGGCAGCGACGCCACAGCCCGACCCGAACCGGCAACCGCGCGCACCCGTTAGGCTGCCGAATCGTGGATCTCTCGACGATCGTCAAGGCCTACGACGTCCGCGGCACCGTCCCCGACCAGCTCGACGAGTCGATCGCGCGAGCCATCGGCGCGGCCTTCGTCGACGTCACGGGCGCCGACCGCATCGTCACCGCGCACGACATGCGCGAATCCGGCCCGGGCCTGGCGCGGGCCTTCGCCGAAGGGGCGCTGCATCGCGGAGCGTCCGTCGTCGAGGCCGGCCTCGGCTCGACGGACCTGCTCTACTTCGCGTCCGGACAGCTCGAGCTGCCTGGGGCGATGTTCACCGCCAGCCACAACCCCGCCCGGTACAACGGGATCAAGATGTGTCGGGCCAAGGCAGTTGCCATCGGTCAGGATTCCGGGCTCGTCGACATCCGGGTGCGCGCCGAGCGCTACCTCGACGAGGGCTTGCCCGCCGCGCAGACGCCCGGCACCGTCGAGCAGGTCGACCTGCTTATGCCCTACGCCCAGTACCTGCGCGGGCTGGTGGACCTCACCGCCATCCGCCCGCTGCGGGTCGTCGTCGACGCGGGCAACGGCATGGGCGGCTACACCGTGCCCGCCGTGCTCGGTGACGCGGCCCTGCCCGCTCTCCCGCTGACGATCATCGCGCTGTACTTCGAGCTCGACGGATCGTTTCCTAACCACGAGGCCAACCCGCTGGAGCCAGCCAACCTCGTCGACCTGCAGCGCCGCGTGGTCGAGGAGGGCGCCGACCTCGGGCTCGCCTTCGACGGCGACGCCGACCGCTGCTTCGTCGTGGACGCCGCCGGTGCCGCCGTCTCCCCGAGCACGATCACGGCGCTCGTCGCGGCTCGCGAGCTGGACCGGGCGCCGGGCGCCACCGTGATCCACAACCTGATCACCTCGCACGCCGTGGCCGAGGTCGTGCTCGAGCACGGCGGCGTGCCGGTGCGCACCCGCGTCGGGCACTCCTTCATCAAGGCCGAGATGGCGCGCACCAACGCCATCTTCGGCGGTGAGCACTCCGCGCACTACTACTTTCGCGACTTCTGGTTCGCCGACACCGGCATGCTTGCGGCGCTGCACGTCCTGGCAGCGCTCGGGGAACAGCCCGGCACGCTGGCCGAGCTCACCGCGCAGTTCGACCGCTACGCCGCGTCGGGGGAGATCAACTCCACGGTGGCCGACCAGGCCGGGCGCGTGGCGGCGATCCGGGCCGCGTTTACTGGCCGGGCCACCATCGACGACCTGGACGGGCTGAGCGTCGAGCTGCCCGACGGCAGCTGGTTCAACGTCCGCGCATCCAACACCGAACCCCTGCTGCGCCTGAACGTCGAGGGACCCGACGAACGAAGCATGTCGCGGACGCGCGATGAGGCGCTCGCGATCATCCGTGCCTGACGACCGAGGAGACACTATGGCAATTGCCGCCGACCTGCTTGACCTGCTCGCCTGCCCGAGCGACGACCACGCGCCGCTGCGCGAGGAGACCCGCGCCGGCGCGGACGTGCTCGTCTGCACGTTCTGCGCGACGAGCTTCCCCGTCACCGACGGCATCCCCGTGCTGCTGCTCGACGAGGCGACGCCCGGCCCGCACGGCGTGGGAAACGCAGCCTGACCGTGTTCGACGAGGCGCTGCTCGACGACGGGGACCTGATCGGGCGGCGCGACGAGTACCGGCTGCTGTGGTCCCTGGCGACCGCGGGTGCGCAGGTGCGTCGAGCCATCGATGCCGCCGGCGAGTACGCCGTCGAGCGGCTGCGGGGCGAGGTGCCGCGCGCATTGCTCGTCGCCACCGACGCGCCACCCTCGGCGGCCCTGCGCCTGGTCACCCGGCTCAGCCGCGACGCCACCCCGGCGCTGGCCTGGCACGGCGTCGAACTGCCGCGCTGGGCCGGGCCGGCGGACGCGCTGCTCATCGGCTCCGTCGACGGGCGGCATCCGCGGCTGGCCGAGCTGGCCGAGCAGGGTGCGCGTCGCGGGCTCGCCATGGCGGTCGTCGCCCCGGCTGGCTCGCAGGTCGCGGCGGCGGCCGGCCGCGCGCCGGTGCACGC